>JBDLWO010000204.1:0-3907 GCA_039804245.1 Bacteroidota bacterium | reverse complement strand
GTGATGGCAGCGTTCACCTCGCCGGAGGTAGCCGCTCCGGGCATCTCGCAGATGCCACTCTGCGGATTGCAGAGCAGCGGATTTTTATTTTCGGACATGTTTTTTTGTGTTTGAGCCCGGGAAAGGGTGGTGCACAGAATAAGCAGCGCAGTGGCAAACGGTAGTAAATGTGCCATTGTTTAATGATTTCAAGGGATAAAATCGGTTCGTGATTTTACTTTCCCACTCCGATGCTTACCTTTGGTGACGATTTTTGGATGTAAATAAGAGTTTAACACCACTTTAAATGGTCAGGTTTGGGAAAACAATAAAAATTTTTGAAGATCAGAAGCAACTGAAGTACCTTTTGTTCACTCGCCTGATCAGGCCTGATCTTTTATGATACCAACTTTTGGCACCTCACAGCTGTGCCCGGGTGTCAGGTGCCTGCGGATTTCATTTGTATATAGTGCCCAATTTGTTATATACCAGCCGTTCACGGGCTCAAAAAAGAAGCAACAAATGAATTATTTTACCCAGGTTATCTCTCAATACGTGGAAGTAGCAGACAGTGATTTAAAACTCCTGGACGGTGTAATGAAATTCAGAAAGTACAAGGCTGGAGACATAATCTTGCGTGAGGGGAAAATTTGTGATGCCATTATGTTCATAGTCTCAGGCAAGGCGCGTTCTTTCTTCATCAACCACAGAGGTCAGGAGTTTACATGGTCTTTTCATTTTAACGATGCTGATTCAAAATTTGAGAATTACTTTCTGGTTGACTATAACAGCTTTCTTGCAAAAACGCCAACCAATCTTACCTTCGAGGCAATAGAAGATATTGAAGTCATTGTATTGAGTTATTCAGATATCCAAAAAGTGGTAACTCTTTCCGTGTATCTTGAAAAGGTTACAAGTGTTATGTCTGCTACCGCCTATCAGCGTGTTCACAACAGGGCTTTTTCATTTCTTACATTGAACGCCAAAGACAGGTATTTGCAACTGCTCAATGATGAATCATACTTGTTGGACAAGTTTCAACACTACCTGATTTCTTCATATTTGGGGGTGGCACCACAAAGTCTCAGCAGGATTCGCAAGGAAATAATTAGTTCCTGAAATGATTTCTTCACAAATGTGAATGAATGAAAAGTTTCAGGTCTTCACCTTTGCCCCATCATTTTGAAGCCACACAAGATAAAAGCAATGGAAAACCTGAAGGAAATTGCCATCATAACCGGTGCGTCATCCGGAATAGGCTACGAGATGGCTCTGCTGTTTGCGAAACAAAAAACAGATATACTGATTGTAGCCAGGGATGAACAGAAATTAATGATTATCAAAGAGTCAATCGAAAAACAGTACAATATAAAGGTGTACACCGTTGCCACCGACTTGTCGGTGAGAGAAGGAATTAAAGCGATTCATGATGTGGTAAATGCTCATAATCTGACGGTTACCTATCTGGTTAATAACGCCGGATTTGGAGATTACGGCAGCTTTATTGACAGAAACATGGATAATTACGCAGGGATGATTAATCTGAACATACTCAGCCTGACAGAGCTGACACACTATTACAGTAAGGTAATGGTTAATAATGGAAGAGGTAAAATTTTAAATGTCGCTTCTACTGCCGCGTTGCAGCCTGATCCCTTTTTTGCTGTTTACGGAGCAACAAAAGCCTATGTCGCAAGTCTTACTGAAGCTATACATAAAGAATTGGAGAACACAGGAGTGACCACAACGGTGCTTTCTCCGGGGCCCACAAGGACAAATTTCACAGATCGCGCCGATATGAATAACGCCAGGTTATTCGAGGGAGGGGTAATGTCTGCCAAAGAAGTGGCGCTGGTGGGGTTCAAGGGTATGATGAAGGGGAAGCTGCACGTGATCCCCGGATTCAGGAATAAACTGATGGGCTTCTTTTCGAGTATTACACCATCCGGAAAATTAAGGCTCAGCATAGCAGCCAGGATGATGGCGACCAGCAAAAAGTGATATCACGATGTGGGCCAGAGTAACAGCCGCACAACCTCCTCAAGCGATACAGTTCTGGTAATCGGTGGCGTTTTCAGCCATTATATACCCCGCCTCCGGATAAATTTTTAAGACTCTCCCGAAGTTTTTGAAAAAAGACCTTACCTTTGTAAAAATCAGTTGCATTTGCCGGGCCATAAAACTGCTTGTCTCGGTCAGCCTTGACAAACACAGGCCTGCTCAAACCGGTTACAACTTCACTCCTATGGACGCTCCAATCGGAAAATACACCAGAGAAATCCTCAAGGACCCCAAGTCCACAAAACAGTTGTTTGAACTCCTCCGGCTCAGGGAGAGTTCGGTTGTCATAGAAGTACTGGGAAAAAAAATCCGCTTCCGCAGGGCCGGACAGGCAGAGGTTGATTTGAACACAGCGCGATGAACTTTGCTTTCGGTGCAATCATCGTATTCCTCCTGCTCGCACCGGGAATTTCTTTCCGCTTCCTGTATTTGAGAAGCGACTCCCTCAGAAGCAATCTTGACAGTTCTGCTGTCAGCGAGGTCTTCTTCATTGTACTCGTCTCCTCCATTATTCATCCGGCAGCCCTGTCGCTACTGTGGAAGTCCGGCTTCTCCCCGGATATATCTCAGCTCTATCTGATTATTTCGGGTGCAAAGGGTAATGATGGCCTTCAGTTGAGCCTTATCAACGAATCAGTCAACTACTTTCTGTCCTATATTTTCCTCCTCTGTGTCTTGTCCGGGATACTGGGGCAATTCGCGCAGTCGCTCGTGCTTCGGTTTGATCTGGACCTGAAATACCCTGTACTGTCAGTGTCCAATGAATGGGACACGCTTTTCTCCGGGAGAAAGCTCGACAAGCGTGTCAGAGAAAAAATAGAATACATTCAGATTGATGCTCTGGTAAGTACTTCCGAGGGCGATGTCGTTTATTGCGGAATCCTCAAACACTATATCCTCAATAAAAATGGCCTCGACAAGATTTATCTTTGCCAGATTTTCAGGAGAAAACTGAAGGACGACAGGGTCAATACTGCTCCTTCGGACGACGACAGCCAGAGTGTCAGTTCGTCCGCTCAGGCTGTCACTCCTGCCCTTGACTTCAAAGGAAAAGCAGAAGATGACAGGTACTACAATATGCCCGGAGACTATCTGGTAATACCTTACCAATATATCCGGAATATCAATATAACATACTATTCTGGCGAAGAAGTTGAAAAAAAATCGTGAAGGGGTAAAAAACCGGAGAAAACTCTGTCATATCCATATTTTTGGACCCAACATCAACACCTGACCATGCGGACTGTCACGCTCCTCCTGCTGTTCCTCTCCCTGCGCATCCACGCGCAACCATTCATCCCCGGTCAGTCCTATTTCGGTTCCAACAACTACACAGAGTATGTTGCCGGTAATATGCCGGTCATCCTGTCGGCACCGCATGGCGGACTACTCTTGCCAGCCTCCATTCCCGACCGCAATTGCAGCGGATGCTCCACGGTGAATGATTTCAACACGCAGGAACTGGCCCGCGCACTGGCCAATTCCCTGCACGAACGCACCGGCTGCTGGCCGCACCTGGTGGTCAACCGCCTCCACCGGCGAAAACTCGATGCCAACCGGGATCTGCCCGAAGCCGCCGACGGGAACCCGACGGCCGGACAGGCGTGGGCCGACTTTCACAACTTCCTCGGTAATGCAAAGAATGAGGTTGCCTTCAACTTCGGCAAGGGCTTTTACGTGGACCTTCACGGCCACGGACACAGTATTCAGCGGCTCGAACTGGGCTATCTGCTGTACTCCGACGAGTTGCGCCTGCCCGACGACACACTCAACACACCCGCTTTTACGGGCTATAGCAGCATAAAGCACCTTGCAGAAGATAATCCGCAGGCGCTGAGTCACGCTGAACTGCTGCGCGGTAACCAGA
>JBDLWO010000203.1:0-16445 GCA_039804245.1 Bacteroidota bacterium | reverse complement strand
TATTGCTCCGGAAAAGTTTATTTCCCGAGGGTGCATTAAGAGCAGTGCGTTCCTGCTCAATATTGACAAGCGTGCATATCAGCCGGTTTTCTGCTTGAGGGGCGGGTGTCCCATCCTGTCCGACCAGTTCCGACAGGATTACAAGTGGCCTTTCCACAGGTTCTGTTTGCAGTTCCAGGAAACTGTTGAGTTCGCCTGTCAGAGCTTGCAGTACAGATTGAATCATGCAGGGTGAGCAGGGTGTATGGCAACCTGCTGTGTTGCAAAACTAACAACATTTCAGCAATATCAAAAAAAAATGTTTGAAGGTTGGGGGGGTGAAGTCATACATTCGGAGATTCATATTAAAGTGATTACTTTTGTCGCTTTGTAACTTTTGCGTACCAACACAGTTTTGTTGCTTGTATAACATGGAAGACAAGGTATTGCAGGGTGGTTTTGAGTCTTTTTATCTGGATCGGGGAGAAGTCGAACCGGGTAAACTGATTGAATTGCTGAAGCAGAAAAGAGTAGCTGCCGTTCTGGGTGAAAGTAGTTCCGGCAAATCTGTATTTGTTAAAAAGAGCCTGAGGGAAAAACTGGAGAGTGGCACGATTTCAGGAGTGAAGGGCAATTCGTGGAGAATAGTAACTACATCACCCGGGAATGACCCGGTTGAGCAGCTGGCGAGAGCCCTGGCCACTGCCGGTCCAAACGCACTTTACCAGCAGTCCCGTGCAGAAGAGATCAGCCATATAGATGAGCTCGCCAAATCAATCCGTACCGGGGTTAATCCCGTTGGGAAACTCTTTCAGCGTGTACTGGAGCAGAGTGCCTCTCCGTTCAATCTGCTTCTGATAGTTGATGACCTGGAAGATCTTGTTCGATATTCAGGTGCCGAACGCGGGGGAGTACCGGTCGGGGACGATGTGTTTTTTATAAGTGCTATTCTTGCGGCCATACAGGGCAAAGACGCTATTTATGTGGTGTTCAATGTCAATCCGCGGTATATGAGCGGCTTCTCCCGCTACAGAGGCTTGCCTGAAACAATCAACAACAACAGTTTCTATCTGAATTTGCCTTCTGCGAGTGAAATCAGGAGCGGCCTTCTCAAGGTTGTGGCCTTTCCCGGACAATTGTCGGGGGCAGTGGCAGGTAAACTGAGTGAAGATTACAATCAGTTGTATGGCCACGACATTTTTGCACTTGAAAAACTGCGTTTTGTTTTTCGTTCAGGCAGAGACAAACTGATGATTGGCGCACGGGCCTACACGCCCGAGGCCTTTCTGGAGGAATTTGAAAACAAAAATGCCCTGGCCGATATCATTGAGGTTTATCTTGAGGAGGTGGTGATGCCTGGTTTGAATGAAACAGAAATTATCAGGCTTTCCGTTATGTTCAAGGCCCTGACCGAGCAGCGTGCAGATGGAATTTGGCGTCGTCCGGTTACAGTCAGAGAATTGATGCTGTTGCTGGCTCCTCATTATGGCTACATTGAACCAGATCCGGCTATTCTGGCAGATTTTATTGGACGGATAAATTCGGGTGGATACATATTGATAGATGTTCTGGGCTCCAATCTGTATTCAAGGAATAATGTTGTATCTATCCGGCACGATGCACCGCTTTTCAACTGGCCCCTGCTGTCAAAATGGATGAAAGAGGAGGCTTCGCACGCGGAGGTATACAGGCTTTTGGTGAGAAAGGCAGATTATTACTTCGGAGCAGTGTTTTCACAGGAGTATGCCAACAATTATTCCGGATATGCGCCGGTTGACAAGTCGTGGAAGACTTTGGCGAGAGACTGGTTTGGCCTGCTTGCAGGCAGGCAGGATCCCGGGCAAATAATACATTATCAATATCTTTCTGAAGGTGCCGAACTGACGGGGGCTATTGAGTGGTACGAGGTGTGCAAACCGGGGAGAGCCTGGGCAGCGCGTTATGATGACAGCGGTTTCTCGCACAGAAATCCGGAAACACCCCAGTTCAAGGCGGTATTTCACAATAGTAATCCGGAAGATGTGGCCCAGATTGATATTGCCACACAATTTCTGGTTATCAGCAGGGAACGTGCAGAGGGATTGATGGATCGTTTACGCAGGGAGACGCAGGTAGCGCTGAAGCAGCGCAGTATTTCGAGGATTATGACATTTGTAGCCGTCATTGCCATGATTGTATCGCTGGTTTTCATGGACAAGGCCCGTTCCGACAAAACAGATCTTGAACTGCTGGATTTTCTTGGAGTCCTCTCCAGTAATGGTGTTCTGCATATTTTGCCGTCAAAGCGTGATAACCTGAGAAGACAGGTTTCCCGGGTGGTGGCTGATGGAGTCAGTGTGCACAGTAAAGATGATTTGTTGCTTTTGCTGATAGAGAAAAAACTGCTGCAGGTTGAACAGGATCATCCATACTATGAATTGATACTGGAGGCACTGAAAAATATGCATTATATTCAGGGACAGACTTTTTCAGAGAAGGACCGGGTAAAGGCACAGAACAGAATCCTGAGCATATATGACGAGGTGATATCTGCAGAGTATACTGATGGAAGATGGCAGCACCCTGCCTTGTATTACAATCTCAGCGCCAGGCTCGAAGAGGCGGAACACAGACTGGGTCTAAACCGTCCCGTATTTGAAAAATCCAATGTTGTCGGATCTGCGATTGCTCCCAATTTGCTGAGTATGCATGAATATGCATACGGAGATGCGAACGGCAAGGTATTTATCAGGAATCAGTCAGAATCCTACGTTGTTGGCAATGCAGGAAGTCCGGTTTTATCGCTGGTGTATGGTTCCAATGCCGATCAGTTGTTTGTGGGTACTGCAGAGGGCGTTCTCTCGGTATTCCGTCATCTCGGCAATGGAGGAGGTTCAGAGTATGATACGCTTTACAGGGATGATTACAGGCGTCCGATTTTTGGCATTGGCTTTATTGGCAATGGAGATGGATTTCTGATTTTGACAGCCTCAGATATGTTTTTTATACGGCGGGAACCTGTGGGAGGAAGATATATTCCAACAGGTTTTTCGAAGCCAGTCGAGCAAAGACGTGTAACCTCATTTGACCTTAACCACGATCATCGGTATCTGGCCGTGACAGGGATGCACTCAACTGTTATATATGAATTAAGTTTTGCAGGGGCTGGTGTTATCAGTGAGCGGCTCCGTATTCAGCACCCCGGGATAACCATGACAGATGTTGCTATAAAAACGGGTGGTTCGGGTGATAATTTCCGGATAGCCATGGGTGGAGAGGACGGAAGGCTTTGGGTGTCGGAAGTGCTGAATACGACTTTAAATCAGTCGGTGATGGATATTACAGACCCGACTTTCCGGTTATTCCAGGATGCGCATGAGAGTACGATAACGGCACTGGAGTTTAATCCGGTGTTGCCACAACTCTTCTCGGCCAGTATTTTTGGAGAGTCGCGACTGTGGAATCTGAACAGACTGGGCAATGCTGACGACCATATTTCCTTGCGAAACTCGGGTAGAGGTATATCTGCTGCAATTTACAATAACGAAAACGAGTTGATTATTCATGAAGTAATTTACGGCAAACGTGTCCTGACCAATGTCCGGTCAATCCGTGCAGAACTGGAGCCATTACTTGAAAAACTGAAATAATATGCCACCAGCAGCGAGAATAACAGATATGCATACATGCCCGATGTTGACTCCGGGTTTGCCTCCCATACCACACGTGGGTGGCCCGATTGTGGGCCCGGGAGCACCTACCGTACTGATTGGCGGATTGCCGGCGGCGGTAATGGGCGATAATTGTGTTTGTGTGGGACCACCGGACAGTATCATAAAGGGTTCTGCAACCGTACTGATTGGTGGTAAACCTGCTGCACGTATGGGCGATACTACCGCACATGGTGGCTCTATTGTACTGGGCGCACCAAACGTTATGATTGGCGGATAAAACAGGGATTATGGAAGACAATACTACATCATTTCTGGGTACCGGGTGGTCATTTCCTCCCCGATTTTCAGCTCACGACCGGCAGGTTGTCATGGAGTCGGGGGAAGAGGATATACGGCAGAGTCTGTTAATTCTTTTGTCCACGTCACCCGGAGAGCGGCTGATGAATCCTGCGTACGGATGCGGTCTGCAACACATGACATTCGAACGATTTACCTATGCGGTAAAAAATCGTATTGTGGATATGGTTGGCAGGGCTATTCTGCTCTTTGAGCCCAGGGTGATACTTGAAAAAGTTGACGTGGTACCTGTATCACTGCTTGATGGTCAGGTTAATATAATTGTTGATTATACCGTCATCACGACCAACACAAGGCACAACATCGTATATCCATTTTACATAGGGGAGGGAACAAATCTGAAACCTGCTGATTAATTCAGACAAATGAAGAAAATCAGAAGAAACAGCTACGCCTTCAGGGGTACAGGTCGGAACGAGAGAGCACCCTCTGCACTTTTGCCTTCCAACATCAGTATGGATGGGAGGGAGACCTGGCAATGGCTGGCTTTTTTGAGTCGCGCTGCGTCACTGATTAACTTTGTTGATGAAAACAATGAGAGCCGCGAAGGCTGGGACGCATTTCTTTCAGCGGATCCCTCTGTCATGCTGGCGCGGATACTGGAAGTAAGGCCCGACGTAATTGACAGTGAAATCAGATCCCTGGTAGCACAGTTACATGAGAGTACATCAGAGGAGTACAGAATCGGACTGTATGGGAAACTGCTTGTCGGTATCTCCTCGGTTGTTGAAATCCTGAACGACTGGTATATACAGGCAGTCAGGACAGATCAGTTCGGACGGCAAAATACGATCAAAGAGGCCCTGGGTGATATTATCAGCAACTCGCTTGCACTCGAATTCTTTCGTTTCAGAAATGAAGTGAATATTTTCAGGATAGCAGGTGTGTTCAGGGATTATCGTGTTGACAAGATTTTCCAGCATGTCCACGTGGTATGGCTTTATGATGGGGAGGTGTTGCCCAGAGATATTTTGACGGATGATCCGGGCCGGTTGATTGCAGAATCGGAGCCGGTTGTCATGCGGGCCTATCAGCAGTTTTATCTTGCAATGGTGTATATCCGTGAAAAAGCAGTGGGGTGGTTCGGGGAATCACTTGAAAATAATAACCGGCACGCACCACATATTGGCATGTTGCTGACCTTTTTCAGACTGATGGAATATGCAAGGGAGCAAATGAATGAATTGCCCCGGAAGCATCTGCTCCATTACTATGAGGAAATTCTGCACCAGACACCTCACCCGGCCGTCCCTGACAGGGCGGTTGTGTGCCTTCAGCTGGCTGGTAACACGGTTGAATTTTTATTGCGGGAACATTCCGAATTTTCTGCATCATCTAATGTTTCAGGAAAAACAGCCAGCTACTTGTCTGTAGATTCGCTCATGTTGAATCATATGGAGGTCAGTTCTTTCCGGACGGTTTTTCTGAGCAAGAACCGGGAGCTGGTGACCAACAGTTCGTTCCGGATCGTAACGGGTATTTACTCAGCACCTGTGGCCAATTCGGGCGATGGATTTGGGGGCGCATTCAGAATAGATGACAGAAGCTGGCCTATTTTTGGAGAGGAACAGCTTGGCAAGGACGAATCGAGTCGTAATATGTCTGATGCCGAAACCGGATTTATTATCGCTTCACCGGTACTGCTGTTAAAAGAAGGTAAAAGAGACATAACGGTCACTTACCGGTTTTCGGAAAAAAGTCTGGGACTGCTTTTATTCCTGCTGGACGATATGGCCTCTAATCTCGCCCTGACACGATCCCAGGTAGCTGTCAAAATATTCAGTGATGCATTTCGGCTTGATATCACGGGCGAAAACGGTTGGTTCCCCCTGAAAAGATGGTCGTTGAGTGATGCCGATCAGTGGGAGCTGCAGGGTGGCTTCAGTTTCCTGATAGGACTGATGGAAGATGATCCGACCATTGGCCGGAACAATCCGGCTATTCACGGATTCCCGGATGATACCGGATGGCCACTTTTGAAGACAACTCTTCATCCAGACAGCGGTACCTATTTATATACATTCAGTCGCATTCTGGAGGTGCTGTCTGTTCAGATAGAGGTAAATGTCACCGGTTTGAAATCGCTGACATTTTACAATCAGACAGGTCTGCTGGACGGCAGTTTGCCTTTTCAGCCGTTTGGGCCAACGCCAGCCAAAAATGCGTATCTGATGATCGGAAGTGCCGAGTTGTTTACAAAGCGTCTGACAGCACTGACCTTTCAGTTAAACTGGAATAATCTGCCTGACCTGGATGGCGGATTTCAGGAGTATTTCAGGGAGTATAATACCGGTTTGGGAAACGACAGTTTTGAGGTAAAGATGAGCGCGCTGAGTAACAGATCTTTTAACCCGAAGGATGCCCCGTCCCAGCCTTCCTTCCGTCTGTTCGAGTCAGATGGTGCATCTGGGAAACTGTCGGATAGCACAACCATAGGTATCAGGGATCTTCAATCACTTCAACTTGACCCCGATTATCGTTTGAGCAATCTGGTTGAGTACTCCAACGATACACGTTCGGGCTATTTCCGCCTCATGCTGGAAAAACCGGCAACCGGATTTGGGCATACTGACTACTACAGGCTGTTTTCGGCAGCCATGATCAATCAAAAGCAGCCGGGCTTCCTGAGCAGAGTATTCGGAATCGGGAAAGCCAGGCCTCCGGTGTTGCCCAGAGAGCCTTTTGTGCCCGTACTGAACAGCGTACGGGTTGATTATTCCGCAAAAACCCGGCTGAATCTCGTCGCTTCAAAATCGGGAGAAAATGATCGTGAGGCCAATGAGAAAATATATACACTTCATCCATTTGGCTATCAGGAAATATTTTCCGCCGGGCGTTCATTGACGGGATATCTGTTTCCCGATTTTGAGCACGATGCCTATCTGTTTCTTGGCCTGAAAGAGGTTCTTCCCGGCAGGCCGGTTTCCATGTTTCTGGATATTATTGAGCGCCGCCTGAGCCAGAACTACCAGAATCTGGAGCTTGAATGGAGTTATCTGAGGCGAAATAACTGGGAGGCTTTTCCTGGTGGCCTGATTCAGTCGGATACCACACAAAACTTCAGCACATCAGGTATTGTCAGATTTATCATTCCATCCGATATTGAAAAGGGGAATACGATTATGCCCGGAGAATACTACTGGGTTAGAGTGGCAGCCAGGGGAGACTTGTCTATCGCCGGCAGGTTGTATGCTCCCGGGTTCAACGCAATAGAGGTGCAATGGAAAGACGATGCTGATGACAATCACTTTGATAATCTCGGTCGCCAGCCGCGTATCGCCGGCCTTGCCAAAGGTATTCCGGAAATCCAGCGTGTAAGGCAGGTAACTGAATACTACGGAGGTTATGAGAGAGAAGATATGCAGGATTTCCTCATCCGTGTAAGTGAACGTCTCAGACATAAGGGAAGAGGTATTAACTCCTGGGATATTGAACGACTGTTGATGCAGGCGTTTCCTTTCCTGCGACGTGTCAAATGTTTCACAAGGATGGAATACCCGGAATTGTCGCCGGGTATGATCAGGATAGTTGTCTTTCCGGAAATCAGGGAAGGAGAAACGGAGCCGCTGGTTGCCTTCCATCAGATAAAAAAAATGGAGAGCTATCTGTCGGCCCGAATCAGCCCGTTTCTTCGGCCGGAAATTATCAACCCGGTTTACGACAAGCTGAAAGTAAGTTGCTCCCTGACGCTCAAAAAGGAGTTTGACTCAGACAGGGGCAAGTATCTGCAACAATTGCACAGGGATATACTTGGCTTTCTTTGTCCCTGGCTTGTCAGAGATGCTTCGGATGCATATATTCAGTTTGGAGGCACCATATCCAGAAACGATATGTTGTCATTTATCAGGGAAAGAAATTACGTATCAAAAGTTACCCGCTTTTCCCTCGTCAGAATATCCGGCAACGCAGAAGACGGCTTTTCTATTCAGGATACGGCACTTGATACGCAAAATGATGGAATTCTGAAGTCGGGCTCTCCCTGGTCGGTTTTCTCCCCGGTTGCGCAGCACGACATACAAATTATGGACAATGAATCATATATTGCAGCCGAACCTTCAGCTATTGAGGGTATGCGCCTCGGTACCGACTTTGTCATTCTTGAAGAAGACAAGCAAGAGCCCGAGACGGCACCTGATGATCAGCTGACAGACAGTGACGAATGGTTCATAAGCCCCAAATCATGAGATCAAAAAATAACGGCCTATGAAAAAGCTCTGGAACAGGGAATCATTAAAGCATTTTTTCAGAAAGGGACAATCTCCAACAGAAGCCCATTTTGCATATCTAATTGATTCTCAGGTCAATAAAGTTGATGACGGATTTGCCAAATCTGATGAGGAAGGATTGAAGCTTGCTCCGGCGGGTTCCGAAACGACTATAATGAGTATTTATAAAAGCAGCGTGGAAAATCTTCCGGAATGGCAGTTGAATATAGGCAGAGAGCCCGGAAAGGGCATTCTCAGTTTCGATGCTGTAAGCGCCGATCAGCATGGCAAACTGCTCAGAGAAAGTAAAATGGTGCTGTCGGAAGCCCGGGGAGTTGGAATCGGAACATCTGAACCACGAACTGCGCTTGAGGTTAATGGTACTGCCGGTCTCCATACCAGGGTTGGTACTTACAGACTCGGAGAGGCGGACGCTGACGGAACCTGGAGACCTATCATATCCAGGCTGAACAGTCCATCAGCATTTGAGGTGGTGGCAAGAGTTGATGGCGGTAGCGGGCGCGGCAAATACGCGGTAACCCATGCAATTGCTTTGGGTACTTTTGGCGGCGGAAAGAATACCATCAGGCAAACCAGATCCTATTACGGCCTTTTCTGGAACAGAATTGATTTAAGATGGAAATCTGAAAACCACTTCTACAGTCTTGAGATCAGAACATATCAGCATTATGGCCTGAAGCCGGACGGTACTGCATACAGAATCCGATACCACATAAGTTCACTGCTGGATGATGCAGTTTTCAAATTCTAGAATCAATGTCTGATCCGGTAAGTATCTCCAAAGGTGGAATCCTGTACAAAGGGATGGACTACGACGCTCTCAGAAAGGAGGGCCTGAGGTATTTGCAAAAATACTCCGGAGCTGTATGGACAGATTACAATCACCATGATCCCGGAGTAACCATACTGGAATATTTGTGCTTCGGTATTACAGATCTTGCTTACAGATGTAATTTTCATGTCAGGGATCTGCTCTATTCTTCAGAATACAACAGGCAGGAGCGACCTTCAAACGCTTTTTTCCCACCTCACGAAATTCTGACCTGCGCTCCCGTCACGTTAGCTGATCTGAAGAGTTTTCTGTTGGACCACTTCAAGGAGGTACTGGAAGATATGTGGATTACCCCTGTGTCCGACAGATATGGGGTCAGGGGTTTGTATGACTTCAAACTCCGGCTCAAGGATTCGTTGAGCGCGGAAGAAACCGGCGTCGTGATTGAGAGGTTAAGAGGGCTGTATCTTCAGCACAGAGCATTGGGAGAAGATATCGGAAAGGTTACCGTACTCGGCAAAAAGAAGTTGTCAGTCCATTCATTGATTGAAATTTCCTCCGAGGTTTCGCCTACCCAGGTATTGAGTAACATTTTGCGGAATCTTGAAAAATGCCTGATTCCGGCAGTACAAATCAGAAGTCGTGATGAACTGCTTGCTTCCGGTATGGCTCCTGATGAACTATTCGATGGCCCGCCGCCACAAAATGGCTTTGTTGTGCGGGAGAAATTCAGTGACGCACCTGATACCGTTTACCTGTCAGCCCTGAGAGATGCTATCAGCGAAACAGAGGGTGTACTGAGTATTCGTGATTTACTCTTTCTGGTGGATGATATTGCCATTTTTTCCGAAGAGCTGGCAGTTGATGAGCATGCCTGCCTCACGCTTTCTCCACTCGATAATCAGCCGGGAAGTCACCAGATCAGCTTCATCAGAAATAACCAGGAGGTTATCGCAGAGCTGAATGTCGCCAATCAGATGTGGCAGGCAGTAGTTGCCAGGGAAGACCAGCAATTGCAGAGTAAAAAATATCGCCCCGATGACCCGCCGGTCAGTCAGAAGAGACTGGAGGACATAGCGGCATATTATTCTGTTCAACAACTTTTCCCCGTTGTTTACGGTATTACCTCATTCGGTATTCCCGGTACGCCTGCGCCCGAAAGCTATGTGTATGTACGCCAGCTAAAAGGATATCTGACAATATTTGAGATTTTACTGGCTTCTTCCATGAAGCAAATAACACGTCTGAAATATCTGTTTCACGTGGAATCACCCCGGAGGGAGTCGGCATCTGAAGAGCCACACATGGGTTACGCTACTCAATTCCCTTTTGATATTCCGGATATTGATCCACTCCTGAGGTGGGGTGCTGAAGATACCCGGAGAGATGACACAGAAAAGGCGCTGAAAGAGATGGCTACCCTCGGAGAAAGGCCGCTTGAGTTGAGAATGCAGTTTTTGGCTCATCTTCTTGCCCGGTTCGGTGAGGTAGTTGAACCTGACTATGTCAAAAAAATTGCATCGTGGAAGAATGAAAACCCCGATCAGGTGGCTGTCAGAATGTATTCCCGGCTGATCAGCGAGTATGTTCCTGCCGGAGGTAAAAGGGGTACAGGATTCAACTACCTCGAACAGCCAACTGACTATCAGCCTGAAAAAAGATACTTTCCCGGAATATCAGCATTGAAGTCACGGCTTTGTATCCATCTGGATATTCCTGAAAAGGCAGACGCCAGTTGTACTGACTACTTTCCTTTTGAGAACTTCCATAAACCGTCTTCCGAAAGTATGCCCGGGAGTATACCTGTGAAGTCGCTTCTGCGTTACGGAGGAGGGGTGGAAGGTTATGAAATTATCCCTGAAGCCGGCGGCTGGGCCCTTTATTTCGCCGCTACTTCTGGCAGAGGCAAGTACAGTCTCGGTGTTTCCGCTGACAAGGCTTCGCTCGTTGCGTTAAGGGATGATTTTATTGACAGGGTACTTCAGTTTGATGATGAATCCACCAATTTTTTCATCGTTGAACATGTACTGCTTCGTCCCTTGATTCCGCCATCCGCCAGACTGAGATTCCAGGCACCCCTGGATGACGGATTTGTACTGATGAACAGTCCCCGGTACCAATCTCCGGAAGTGTTTGAAGGATGGTCCAACAACCTGCTGGCTATCGGCTCAAATCCGGATAATTTTGGTTTGAAACAAGATAATGAGGCCCCTTTAAACAGTTTTATCACTATTTCCGCTGATGATGAGGAAATTCTGGTGAGCGCTGAAAGCTATCCTGCAGAAATCGCTCAGGGTATGATATACATGATTTCCCGGAATATTATTCGTATAATGCAACAGGACCCCGGTGAAGTCAATTCAATAATCGGACCTCCAGACTGGAAAACCGATTATATTCCGGATGGAAATGCCGACGAATTTTATTCAATGCGTCTGAGTGTTATCATTCCCGACTGGCCTTCCAGGTTTTCGGGCCCCGACAGGAAAAGGCTGTTTGAACGACTTGTTTTACAGTTTGCACCTGCTCATTTGCATATTGACTTTCTCTGGCTTAACTGGACACAGATGGGCCAGTTTGAGGATGCTTATTTCAGCTGGCGGCTCGCGAAATCAACACCCGGAACATCTGCCGAGGTTATTGACTTTTGCTCACGTATCCTCGCGGATTTTCTCCGCCGCACCACGGAAACAAATACCGTGTAACCATGATTGGCAGTAGTCATGTCATTGGTAAGAGTACTTTTATTATTGATGTTCCTTCAAAGAGCCTGGCGAATCGTGTATTTGCGGTTGTGAGCAGAATATTTCAGGATCTTCTTCCGGAACCACTATCGGTAGTGCTGGATGAATTAAAAACCGGAGAACAGCATCTGAGTATTGACAGGATAGTAGTTGATCTTGGCGAACTGAGTGAGGATGATCTGGAGAATAATCTGACAGGTATTCTTGTCAGTGCTTTGAGAGAACAGTTGAAAGGACAGTTGCTGAAAGATCCATATCGTCCTGTATTGTCAGAACTTGATCATATCAGACGCTTTCTCAGGTATTATTTTTCGAAGGGTATATATCCCTGGTGGGCCGGCGCCTCGCTGGTAGCCAGGTCGCCTGCAGAATGGCTGTATGAATATGTACAACATGCCAACAGCGCCGGGAAAGATCTGCTCAAAGCGCTTTTACGGGATCCTGTGTCTCGTAAAAGACTGATGTTGCTGGCAGATTCAAGTCAGTTGAATATTCCTGAATTACTGGCAGGCTCTGTTGATTATCAGCTTTCTTCTGACTACTCGGTTTCATTTCAATCCAGAGAGGAATGGTTGTGGTATTTTTTGGAATTGGGTCGCTTTCCAGCGGGCATGACTCCGGTTTCTGCACGGGAGGTTATTGATCTGCTGCTGCAATTGGCCAGGGAATATCCTGAAATTTCGCTTGCCAGAATGAAGGAGATCCATCATCGTCGCCCATGGACGCTCTCCAGGATTTCCCATCTGGCCGAAATGGCAGATATTCGAGAGCTGGTACATCTGTGGTCGGGAGCTTCGACAACTGACATCAATAACAGATTGATTGGCTGGCAAAGCGCAAACCTGTCAGAAAAAGAAATGTGGAAGGAGGTGTTGTACTGGTTGATATCCGAACCGGAATCAGTACACGGGCGTTTGCCGGAGTTGATAGAAGGTATGGTAGTCAGTCAAATCGTGGATGTATCCGAAAATCTGTCAGAAGAAACTTCCCGCCCTGTCGAAAGTATATGGTTCTACCTTGAATCAGGGCAGTATCCTGATCGTAGTTCGGCACGGTTGGAAGACATATTTCAGATATTACTCAGGGAGGAATTTCACCAGGCCCCCCTTCTCTCTTTATCCAGATTGAGAGGGATATTCCGTCGCCAGCCCGGGAGCTTGTCCAGACTGACTCTTATGGCTGATACAGATCTCTTGCGACTGATTTTCAGTACTGTTGCCGGTATTCCGCTCGCAGAAGTTGAAAAAGTTGCAGCTTCATGGAGAATTGACCGTGCCATAGAACGAGAAGTGTGGGATGAGTTGCTGAGTCGCTTTCTGTCAGAATCAGAGTCGGCGGGAAGGCAGGGGAATATGTATTTTTCAAGTCTGATTTTATCAGAAAATAGCGCTAGGCAGAGTTCCGGGAAGGATTATCACACGACACCTGCCGAAATGATATGGTATTACCTTGAAACAGGTATTCATTCCGGTGCCAACATTTTAAACGAACAAAAGATTCACCTCTTGAAGTTGTCTGAGCGGCAGCCGGTTATTTTTCTGACGCGACTCAGGGAAGTGAACGGAACAGCCCGCGTGGCGTCAGACAGGTTAATCGGGTTGTTGGAGCACAAGGAGCTGATATTACTTGTTGCTGCCTTGTCAGGTACTGACAAGCGGCTGGTTGAGTCCTGGTTTGATACCTTCCCTGCCGAATCCGGTTTCAGAAAGTCTGTCAGGGAGTTGCTCGAGTGGCTTCTGCTCAACCCTTCATCCCGGCGCGGTAAACTGCGTGATGTGCTGTTCAAAACGCAGCTTAAACTGACTACCGCGGAAGTGTCAGATGATGAACCACATCCTGTCCGGGAAGAAGATATCTGGCACTATCTCGAGTCGGGTAAATACCCATCCCGGGCTGATATGAGCCCTGAGTATATAAAACCCGGTGAGGCTATTCTGCGTTTGGCGGTTGAGAATCCCGTATTGTTACTTTCAAAATTACAGGAAATTATTGGTCGGCGCCCGGAGGTACTGATAAGAATAATTTCAATCTACAGCTCCGATCAACTGGTCAGACTGATCAGATTGCTCTCGGGGTCCTCTCTGAGTCTGCTGGATAGTGTGACGAAGGGGGATGAGTTGGTTGTCAGGGAAATTCTTGAGGCAGCTATGAGGTGGTTGATCAAGAGCAAGGTATCCGGTCGGAGCAGGCTGGAAAGCAGATTGCCTGATATTATCCGCTCCCGGATACCGGATACTGGAAGTACTGACTCAGATCTCTCAGACGAGGGACTGATGTGGTATTATATCGAATATGGTATGATCCCGACCTCGTTTCAGGAGAAAACACCTGAATACCTGTTTGGTATTCTTCTGGATCTTGCCCGCAGATATCCCGCCCTGATATTGTTGAGACTTCGTGAGCTGCAGGGCAGAAAACCCTGGATTTTGTCCAGGCTTACGCTTCAGTGTTCTGCAGAGTACCTCAGTCAGTTACTGTTCGCGTTAACGGGAACTGATCTGCCAGGTCGGATTGCTGAAATTGGCGTTGCATCCGGTATGACGATCCCGGATATACAGTCTGATTACTTCCTGTGGATTATCGGGAACCAGTCTGCCGATAAAGATGAATCATTCAGGTCATTTATGGCGGGTTTGAATGATCAGGCTCCGGAAGATTCACCTTCTGCCGAAGTAATATTGTGGTACTATCTTGAGCAATGGAAGCTGCCGGATGATTTGAGTAGAGGTATCATCAGGGAAACTGAACTGCTGGACTTGCTGATTGAGTTGAGCGGATATTATCCGGTTCATGTGCGTTTCAGATTGAAGGAAATGGCTGTACAGCACCCGCATGTTCTGTCCGGACTGGCAGACAGACTGAGTAGTCCTCTTTTATTGAACCTTATTTCCAATCTTTCGGGTGTGCCGGCTGGTGAGCTGTCGGGAATAGAAGAGATAATACCGGGATATGGAACACTCCGTTTTTCGGTGAGAGAATTCCGGAGGGCTATCCTTCATATGTTGATTTTTGAAAATAATCCGATGGAACTGATCAGATCATTCATCGGAAAATGGACAAACAATCCTGAGAGTACGGCGGGATTTGTTTCGTTGCAGACTGAAGCAGCTTTCTGGGGACAATTTGAGTCCGGAACTCAGGTGGATTTTTCTACGGATCAACTCTCTTATCTGATCCGCATGGCTGAATTATATCCGGGGCAGACTATTTTCAGATTATCACATCTCGTTACCTTCAGGCCTTCTCTCTTGTCAAGGCTTGCTGCAAGACTGGATGAAGCAGGCTTGAATAGGCTGATTGCGGTACTGATAAAATCCGGTCATGAATGGTTGGAAAATTATCAGGATATTCTCCGTGAGAATAAAATACCAGTGAAGCCTGCTCTCTGGGAGGTGCTTCGTCTCGCCATTATATACCCGCAAACAGAGGTAAAATACCTCAATGAATTGGTGCCGGTTGGTTCCAGTGCAACTGAGCCTGGCCGGGAGGATCAACTCTGGTTTTACCTGGAGCATGGTAAATTCATGGAATCTGCAGGTGGTGCATTCTATATGTCTGTTGGTGAATACCTTTTGACAATGGTTGACAGTGCACCCTTGTATGCTTTGTCAAAGTTGAAGGAGGTGGCGCGGAATAACAGGTCTGCGCTGAATGGTTTTCTGATCCGTCAGAATACCGACTTTCTGGAACTAATGGTTGTTGCCCTTTCGGGAGTTGATACCCTGAAACTCCAAACGGCTGTCAGCCCGGTTCCATATCCGGACTTGCCGGATTCGCTGGTCAGAATATTTTGGCTTCAGGCACTGGGATGGCTGATTGCTTCTCCGGTGTCCGTCAGATCTGATTTGATTCACTATATTCCGGTAATATTGGACCAGATGCTCCCCCCGATTGCATCCGAGACGGTTTCATCCTCACCCCGGGGATTTGAAAGTGAATATATATGGAAATATCTGGGTGCCGGTATTTTGTCCGATGGTGAAGGTATTCCCGGTACTGATGAAATAAATCGGGTGATCCAATTGTATATTGCTGAAAAGCCGACGGCGCTGTTGTACAGGATATCAGCACTTCAGCTGGCCGACAGAAATTTTGCTGCAAGGTTCACAGGAAATCTGTCACCGGATACGCTGGTATTTGTGGCGCAGAAGATTTTTGGAATGCCGGATCAGCTGCTGACAGAGATGAGGGAAAAACTGCACCCAGATTCTGCATCCGACAGCTCCTGGCTGGAATCGTTGCGGTGGATCGTATCAGATCTCATCCTCAGGATCAATGTGGGCAAAAGTATTGCTTCGGCACGTAAAAAGGAAGGCAAACTCTCCGACCTGGCTCTGTTGTGGTTTTTTCTGGAGTTTGGCTTGTTCCCGGCAGGAATGAAGCCATCTGATGCATACTCTCCCGGGAAGCTGTTGCTTCAGGCACTGGCTGATGATCCGGAACCATCCAGACGTCAACTGGCGGAGTTGCTCCGTACCGACGATATGCTGATATCCCGCCTGAGCCAAATTTTGTCTGTGCGTGAAATGCGTCAGCTGATCGCCGCTTTGCTGGGTATGGGAATGTCAGAGTGGACCTCCATTGAAAACAAGCTGTTACCAGTTGATACCCGTGGAGATGTGCGTCTCCATCTGTGGGTAGTGCTCCAGCCGTTACTGTCGGCGTCGGCCGATGAAATAAAGCAGATTGTGGCCTCGATCCGGTCGCAATACTC
>JBDLWO010000202.1:0-4642 GCA_039804245.1 Bacteroidota bacterium | reverse complement strand
CGAACACAAAGGATTTGATTACGCCCGTTCCAACAATCCCACCCGGCAGGTACTCGAAAATCTGATCGCTCAACTCGAACACGGGCAGCGCGGACTGGCCTTCGCATCCGGGCTGGCAGCTATTGACTGTGTACTCAAATTGCTCAGTGCAGGCGACGAGATCGTGGCAGTTGACGACATCTACGGCGGATCTTTCAGGCTGTTCACGCACGTTTACGAGAAGTTTGGCATCAAAATAACCTACACCGATACCACCGATGCACAAAATGTACTGAAGGCACTTTCTCCCAGAACCAGACTGGTATGGCTCGAATCGCCCACCAACCCTACCCTGAAGGTTTCTGATATTGAAGCCATTGCGCGCTATACCCATGCAGCAGGCGCACTTCTTGTGGTGGACAATACCTTCTGCAGCCCGGCTATTCAAACGCCACTCACGCTGGGAGCTGATATCGTGATTCACTCTGCTACCAAGTATCTGGCGGGTCACTCCGATGTAATTGCCGGCCTGTTGGCGGTCAGGGATCAGGAGCTGGGTGACAGGCTGAAGTTTATCCAGAATGCCAGTGGCGGCATCCTGGGGCCATGGGACAGCTGGCTGACGATCCGGGGCATTGAAACACTGCCGCTGCGCATCGAGGCGCACTCCCGCAACGCACTCGCAGTCGCGCAGGCGCTGCAGGCGCACGAGGCTGTCGCAGAAGTCTATTATCCCGGATTGCCCTCACACAAGAATCACGACGTGGCGGCACGACAGCAGCGTCATTTTGGCGGAGTAGTTTCTTTCAGGTTGAAAGAAGATACCATTGAAGCTGCACGGGCTTTTGCCACTTCCACCGGATTGTTCAAGCTGGCAGAAAGTCTGGGCGGTGTGAAGAGTCTGGTATGCCACCCGGCCACGATGACCCACAAAAGCATACCGGCTGAAAAACGCCACGCGAGCGGTGTCAGCGACTCCCTGATCCGCCTTTCCTGTGGCATTGAAGGCGCTCAGGATCTGGTCAATGACGTGCTGCAGGCGCTCGCAGCCTGTCGGGAAACAGTTTCAGTTACCGTTTAAACAGGAGAAAACACATGAAGATCGGATTATTCGGCTTTGGCTGTGTCGGCCAGGGTCTGTGGAAAGTATTGCACGAAACGAAAGGGGTCAAAGCTGAAATACGCCGGATTTGCATCAAAAACCCCGAAAAACCAAGGCCACTGCCCGGTCATTTCTTTACCACCCATCCGGATGACATACTGAATGACCCTGACATTGACATCGTGGTAGAGCTGATAGATGATGCGGAGGCTGCATTTCAACTGGTATCGGCCGCGCTGGAAAGGGGCAAATCAGTAGTGACAGCCAACAAGAAGATGATTGCCCACCACTTGCCGGAATTGCACGCACTGCAACAGAAAACCGGGGCATCCCTGTTGTATGAGGGAGCCTGCTGCGCCAGCATACCCATCATCAGAAACCTGGAGGAGTACTACGACAACGACCTGCTGACATCGGTGGAGGGCATTTTCAATGGCACCACCAACTACATTCTCAGCAAGGTTTTTGAGGAAAACAAGTCGTTTGATGAAGCACTCAGCCTGGCGCAGGCCAACGGTTTTGCAGAGAGCGACCCTCGCCTCGATCTGGAGGGCTTCGACCCGAAATACAAGCTGTGTATCCTGCTGCTGCACGCTTTTGGCGTGTTCGTTGAACCCGAATCGGTATTTCACTTCGGCATTCACCGCCTCAACGCCTTTGATGCGGAGTTCGCGCGCAGGCGCGGGGGAAGCCTCAAACTGATCGCCCGCTGTTACCGGCAGGGCGATCAGGTAGGCGCCTATTGCATTCCGCGTTTCGTACCGGGTAATCACCGGTATGCATCCGTACGAAATGAATACAACGCGGTGACGCTGGAAAGTGCCTTTTCAGAGCAGCAGGTGTTCACGGGAAAGGGAGCTGGAGACAAGCCTACCGGTTGCGCGGTCCTGTCCGACATATCCGCACTTCGATACCATTACAAGTACGAGTACCGGAAATGGCAGCAAAACGGTTCGTTTTTCAGTACCAGCGACACAGAATTACAGCTGTACGTGCGGTACAGCACGGGTGTAAGCATAGCCGATTCAGATTTTACCGAAATAACAGAACGGTTCATGTCTGGCGATACGCACTACACTATTGGCCGTATTCCGATCAGGAAACTGCAACAGTCTGCATGGCTGGGTGATCCGCGGGTAAGTGTGGTGGAAATAAACTGAGATCAGTTCAGGAGATCGCGCATATCGTCATCGTCATCATCGTCCATTTCACCGGCCAGATAGTCCTTGAAAAACAGGCCTGTCTGTACCCGTTCGCGACTCAGCACATCGAAAGCGGCCAGTCCGTGCAGCACCAGTTCCATGAACACATTCAGGTCTGCTTCATTGCTGTTGCTTGCTTCTGCCAGTTTTTTGAGTCCTGCGACCTTGTTCAGTGCTGCCATGTATTCTGCCCCGGTCATATCAGCCATAATATCGGCGATATTGCCACCAGCGAACCATGCTTTCACGACACCGAACGGATCGCGTTCCTGTCCGCGTTTCTGTTTGACAGGATTCGGGAAGTACAGCACGAACAGCCTTTTGATACCCTCGCTGATCAGGTGAGTTGCAACAGCCTGTGGCCCTTCCTGTTCACCCTCATACACCATTTCGACTTTGCCGGTAATAGCCGGAATAACTCCCCAGAAATCGGAAACGCGGGCAGTGGTGTTTGCCTCACCGTTCAGCAGAGCGCGGCGCTCGGCTGCGGCGTACAGATTTTCACAGGCGGCGATAGTAAGACGGGCGCTTACACCGCTCTTGGCATCCACGAACTCGCTTTCTCTGGCAGCGAAGGCGATTTCCTCAATCAGCTCCTTCAGAATTTCGGGCACATAAACCATATCCTGCTGTTCATTCGGGATACGGGCTTCCTGGGCAGTAATCTTGCGGCCCACGTCAACCGTTTCCGGGTAGTGCGTGGTAATCTGGCTCCCGATACGGTCTTTGAGGGGCGTTATGATACTTCCCCGGTTGGTATAGTCTTCCGGATTGGCTGTAAAAACAAACTCCACATCGAGTGGCAGCCTCAGCTTGAAGCCACGGATCTGCATATCCCCTTCCTGGAGGACGTTGAAAAGCGACACCTGAATACGGGCCTGCAGGTCGGGAAGCTCATTGATCACGAACAGGCACCTGTGCGCGCGCGGGATGAGGCCGAAGTGAATAACCCGTTCATCGGAGTAAGGCAGGCGCAGATTGGCAGCCTTGATGGGATCCACATCACCCACGAGATCGGCGATACTCACATCGGGAGTAGCCAGTTTCTCCACATACCGCTCGCTCTTGTGCAGCCATTCAACCGGGGTATTGTCGCCGTGTTCAGCAATCAGGTCTTTGGCGAAGCGGCTGATGGGGTGCATCGGATCGTCGTTGAGTTCGCTGCCTGCCACTATCGGGATATACGTATCCAGCAGATTAATAAGCAATCGGGCGATACGCGTTTTGGCCTGACCGCGCAATCCGAGCAGCAGGATATTATGGCGGCTCAGTACAGCCCGTTGTACATCGGGCAGCACCGTATCATCGAAACCATAAATACCGGGGAAAACGACTTCCTTGTTTCTGAGTTTTTCTATCAGATTCTGGCGGAGTTCATCTTTTACAGAGCGTGGCTGATAACCGGATTTTTTCAGTTCGCCGAGCGTACGGATTTGAAGCAGGTGGTTCATGGCGTTTTAACAGTATTTCGGGTGAAAGGTTCAATTTGTGACAAATAGTGGCATAAAAGAGCCTCGCCGGGTCAAAAATGGCTCATTTTCGACCCGGCGAGGAAATTCCGGAACAGCATCGATATTTGTTACAAATGGATGACCTCACCGTACGCAGCGGCAGCGGCCTCCATGATTGCTTCGCTCATGGTCGGGTGCGGGTGAACCGACTTGATGATTTCATGACCGGTAGTTTCCAGTTTGCGGGCCACTACCACCTCGGCAATCATCTCCGTCACGTTGTAGCCGATCATATGGGCGCCGAGCCACTCACCGTATTTTTTATCGAAAATCACCTTCACGAAGCCCTCCGGGTGACCGGCGGCCTTGGCCTTGCCACTCGCCATAAAGGGGAATTTGCCCACCACTACCTCATAGCCGGCTTCTTTGGCCGCCTGTTCGGTGTAGCCAACCGAGGCGATCTCCGGGATACAGTATGTGCAGCCCGGAATATTGTTGTAGTCCACCGGCTCCGGATGGTGGCCGGCAATTTTTTCCACGCAGGTAATACCTTCCGCGCTGGCCACGTGAGCGAGCGCCTGGGTTGGCAGCACATCGCCGATGGCATAAACACCCGGCACATTAGTCTGATAATATTCATCCACCTTTATATAACCGCGTTCGGTGACGATACCGAGTTCTTCGAGGCCGATATTTTCTATATTGGGTGTTACACCTGCGGCACTGAGCACCACGTCACAGACAATGGTCTCCGTTTTACCGTCCTTGCGGTTCTTCATATTCACTTTGATTTCCTTTCCGGAGGTATCAACCGACTCAACAGCCCAGCCGCCATAGACTTTGATACCTTTTTTGGTGAATATCTTGCCGAGTTCTTTTGAAATATCGGCGTCTTCGCGCGGAACGAG
>JBDLWO010000201.1:0-9578 GCA_039804245.1 Bacteroidota bacterium | reverse complement strand
CTGCCGACCGGTTTTCCCAGAAAAAACGGAAATAGTTGCCTTTGGAGAGCAGGTATTGGGCGCCCAGTTCTCCGTGTGTATCCACCCAGGTACTATCCCGTTTGAAGATGTTGAGTTTCCCATCGGCTCCGAACACCGTTCCGAACAGGTATGGTACACTTCCCTGCACATCCAGTTTCTGTGTTTCCGGTCTGAGCCGGTCTAGTTCTATGGAAAAGCGTTCTCCCAGGCTGAGTGCGTTCTGGAACGCGGCGCTCAGGGAGCCCGTGAGCAACACCTGACCGGCATCTTGCGGCTGCGGCAGTATTCCAATGATAAAGTCGAACCTGCTGGCTTTTTTTTTCTGTAAAAACAGGTTGACAGTAGCATCATTACCGGCGAATGTAACTGTCGGGTTGGCTGTGCTCTCAATAAAAAGCAGTGAATTGAGCTGATCTTTGATTCGCAGCAGTCGGTCTCTGCTATACGGGTTCCCGGGCTTCAGCGCCAGGTAGTTGGGCAGGAAATACGCAGGAAGTTGTATATCTCCGTTTATTTTCAGTCCCCTGAATGAAACATATCTTTCAGGATCCACGCGCAGGAGGGCAGATGTGTTACCATCGGCTTCTATCACCACACTGTCGAGCCGAACGGTTACGAAGGGGTAGCCATTATTCTCGGCGGTTTGCAATACCGTCTTTTCCAGAGCGAGCAGTGCGTCGTATTTCAACGGCATGCCTTCCAGCGGGTAATTGCGGTATCCGGCGTTAGACAGCCATACGGAACTGATTTCATCGGCAGGCCGGAGTCTGATCCAGCGCATGGGTGGCCCCAGATGGAGTTGCCCTGTCCAGTAATCGGCACCTGCCGGTTGCAGGCTGTCTATGGAAACTGCGAGATACGAGCGCTCGCGCAGGTGCGTGATGAGTGCCCGGCAAAGGGAGTCGAGCGTAACGGGAGGGCTCAGCACGAATATGGCACCCTGCTCTGCGGGTCGGGGTGCTCTGACTTTAAAGTCGCTGATGGCGCCGTTGAAATTGCTTTTTTCTGACGGAGCCACCCGGAATTCCAGGGTTATATTCTGGGCCTTGCCGGAGAGGTGGCAACAGAGCAGGAGAGGCAGTAACCAGCAGAAGGTCCGGATGTACATGGTTCAGTCATCCGGTTTCAGATCAAACTTTTGGATCAGCTCGTCAATGAGGGGGTTCGCCTCCCTCATTTTGTCCAGTTTTTCCCGGGCGGAGAGTGGTCGTGCGGGTCGGTTCACAGCCTGTGCAACCGCCTTGTTCTCGTCGAGTCGTATTTCCACCACGACTTCGCGGTCGTTGAGGCGACTTCTCAGCACATCTGTTACTTTGAGCAGTTCTGCTTTCAGGTTATTCTGATCAATAAGGGAGCCGACAGTAGCCGTGAGCGTTTTCCCTTTGAGCGCCAGTTCGGTATTGTTGAGTGATATCCGCGCGAGTCTTGAATCAATGGATTCTGCATACAACTTCCATTCATTGCGCGCGTTTTCCAGCGAAAGGCGGCTTTGCATGGTGGCATTCCGCGCCTCTTCCAGTTCTACGGCATTTTCATAGGCATCAAGGCGGAGTGATACCGATTCGGATTTTCTGAGCCCGAGTTTCACTTCCGTTGTGATGGCGTCAAGCGCATCCCTGCTCAGTTCGGTGGCGTTTCCGTTTGCCGGCGGAGGGGTTGCCGGTCGTGCGGGAGTGGCCCCCTGCGCGGGTGAAGAGGTGTGTCCGGGTCCGTTTCCGTTCAGGTCAGGAGTTTTTTTTTCCTGTCCGCCGGTTTTCACCATACGGTTGATGTAGCACATTTTGAGGAGTGCCATCTCTACGTGAAGGCGTTTGTTACGGGCGGTTTTGAAGTGAATATCGCACTCGTTGCAGAGATTGAGTGCGGTCAGGATGAAAGACGGCGGTGCGATAGCTGCCTGCTTTCTGTAGCGTTCTTTGAGACTTTCCCCGGCTTCCAGCAGGTTCAGTGTAGCGGCATCCTTGCACACCAGGATATTGCGCAGATGTTCGGCCAGCCCGTTGATGAAAATATCGGGCTCGAAACCTTTCCTGAGTATCTGATCGAAAAGATTGAGAATAGCGGAGGCATCTTCTGCCAGCAGGGCATCGGTAATCTGGAAGTAGTAATCGTAATCGAGTACATTCAGATTATTGATGACAGCTTCGTAGGTAATACGTCCGCCGGCAGCACCGGCGGTGATCCGGTCGAAAATAGACAGTGCATCGCGCAGTGCGCCATCGGCTTTTTGTCCGATAATATGAAGCGCATCTTCGTCAGCCTGCAGGCCTTCCTTTGCACAGATAGCCTTCAGGTGGCTCACCATATCCGCAACTGTGATTCGCCGGAAGTCGAAAATCTGACATCTGGAGAGGATTGTCGGGATAATCTTGTGTTTTTCGGTGGTAGCCAGGATAAAGATAGCATACGGGGGTGGCTCCTCCAGGGTTTTCAGAAAGGCATTGAAGGCCTGATTGGAGAGCATGTGCACCTCGTCAATAATAAACACCTTGTAACGGCCCTGCTGCGGCTGGAAACGCACCTGTTCGGTGAGCGCCCTGATATGTTCTACAGAGTTATTGGAGGCTGCGTCGAGTTCTATGATATTGAAAGAGGCGTTCTCGTTGAACGATCTGCATGACGAGCACTCATTGCAGGCCTCATGGTCGGGCGTACGGTGTTCGCAGTTGAGAATTTTGGCCAGGATGCGCGCACAGGTCGTTTTGCCCACACCACGCGGACCCGTGAACAGGAATGCATGGGCTACATGATCAGTAGCCAGTGCATTCTTCAGGGTACCGGCCACGTGCTGTTGCCCCACTACGTCTTCGAAACGCTGCGGGCGGTACTTGCGGGCAGAAACAACGAAACTGCTCATAAATCCGGGTTTTGATCTGATTTTCGGGTAAAGATAGGGGTATTTCGCGATGATTATCGCAGCAAGTTACCAACAACTACTGCAGTGACTGAATGAAATAATCAATTTTGCTCTTCAGCAGAGCATCATTATTGCCCACGGCATCGAGGGCATTATTTGCGGCATCCAGTGCTTTCTTCTTGTCGCCCTGCAGTTTATAAATTCCTGCCAGCGTCATCCAGTAGTCGGCGAGTCCACCCGTTTCGGCAGCAGATCTGGCCCATTTTTCTGCCTGTTCGAGCACTTTTTTATCTTCCGGAAATGATCTCGTCAGGTCAATGGTGAGATCATGCAACCGCGCGGCGTTATTTTTCACGCTTGTCTTCTGACAGGCACGGGCTGCTTTCAGATAATTATCGGCATCCCTTACGTTTTTGTAGAAATACATATCGGCTTCATACCCGAATGATTCGGCTCTTTCCGGATTGGCAGCCTTCATTTTGGCCTTTGTATCCTTCAGCAGGTCTTCATTTTTGTACTCCACCGCCTTTTTCAGCGCGTTTTTACAGGCAGTTTCGATACGGGCATTCACCACTTCGATATTGGAGACGGCCACGATATTACTTTTATATTTCGTCAGCAGGTCGAAAACACGGCTGTCGGCATCAATCGTGCCTTCGAGGATGAAGCGCAGGTTGAATTCGGTAGTCAGATCCTGTTGTGTTCCGAGGTATTCATTCGTAATTTTCAGGGATGATTTTCCGGCGGCATTCAATGCGCGCACGTAGTCATAGAGCATCTTCGGGTCGCGGTTGCCTTCCTTGTACTTTTTCTCGTAATCACCCGATTTGTCATTTTTACCCTGGGCTTTTTTGGCTGTTTCGATCAGCTGGTCGGGGGTTTTGGCACCCACTTCCTTCATGACAATTTTTCCATCGGCGTCTATGAAGAAAAGCGTCGGGTAGGATGAAACGGGATACTTGCCTGCGAATTCAGTATTTTCAGGCTTTTCCATGTCAATTTTAAGACAGATGAAACTGGCATTGTACACCTCTCCCACCTTCGGATCAGGGAATGATTCCCTGGCCATACGCTTGCAGGGGCCGCACCAGGAGGCGAATGCATCCACAAAAATCAGTTTTTCCTCCGATTTGGCTTTGGCCAGTGCTTCAGGCCAGGAACCGTGAAAAAACTCGATACCCTGAGCAAAAACGGAGGAAGAAAGTCCCACAATAAGGGACACGATGAGCAGTCGTTTTGTTGTGTGCGCGCACATAGTTCTCTGTATGTTTTGAATTCTCTTGCAAAAGTACGGGCAAATCCGAAAATATGCGTGATAAATACTTGTCCTCCTGATACTGTCAGAACCGTACCTCGCCCGGCATGCCAATCTTCAGTGAACCATCTGGATTGGGCACACTGATCTTCACAGCGTACACCAGGCTTACCCGCTCCTCTCTGGTTTGCACCACTTTGGGGGTAAACTCTGCCCTGGGTGATATCCAGGTGATTTTACCGGTGTGCTCTTTCATGGAGCCATCGCCGGCATCCACCGATATTTTTACCTCCTGACCGATTTTTACGGAGGAGAGCTGCCTGCCGGAAACATAGGCGCGAAGGATCAGGGTTCCCAGATCGGCAATTTTGTACAGCGGCTTGCCTGCAGCGGTCATTTCACCAGCTTCGGCATAAGAAACCAGCACAGTGCCGGCTACTGGATTGGTAATATGGCATCGGGCTATCTGGTCGTCGAGCTGGCTGATCTGCTTTTGAAGCGGGGTTATTTCAGCGAGAAGTCCGCCTTTCTGCACAGAGAGTGTGGCGTTTGTGGCAGATTTCTGTTCTGCAATCACGTCGAGCTGGCGCTGGGCAGCGTCGAGCTGGGCGTTGAGGTCATCGAGCTGTTTGGGGGTGGCTGCATCGTTTTTGATGAGCGCCTCTACCCGTCGCTTCTCTCTTTCGATGGCAGCTGTCTGTTGCCGCACCACCGCCGACTGTTTGTCAAAAACGGCCAGTTGGGCCGCGACGGCCGGGCTCTTCGCCGCAATAGCGCGGATACTCGCTTCCAGTTGCTCCCGGCGCAGCGTCAGCTGCTCCGCATCCACTACACCCACTGTATCTCCAGCCTTGAGCAAAGTGCCCTCTTCGGCTGTGAATTGCAGTATTCTTCCGGTTCCCTCCGCACTAACGATCAGGTCGTCGGCCTCGAAGTTACCGTAAGCATCTGCCTTTTCCCCGCCACTGGAACAGGCAACAGCGAAAAGCAGGGTGGCGAATATCCATATTTTTTGCATAAAACAGCTTGTGTTGATTGATTATCTGTTCAGGTCGGCGCCTGTTTTGGCCACCCACAACTCCCTGGCCTGGGCCGCCTGTATTTCGTGCATCTTTTTTGTCAGGCGCGCCTGCGTGAGCTGATTGATCTGACTCAGGTAGTCGGTAGCGGTCATTACGCCGTTCTTGACCTGCGCATCGGCGCGCTGAACTATATCTGCCTGCAGGGTGATGATGGCATCATCCTGGGCGAGTTGCAATAGCCATTTGTCGTTATCGCGTCTTTCCTTGAGGTAGCTGGCTTCATAACGCTGACGGAACGCTTCCTGCTGAATACCCACATTCCGGGCCTGCCAGTCGAGAATACGCATTTCCCTCTGGTTGTTACCCCAGTCAAAGGGTGTCCACGCGGCGCGCAGTCCCACTATACCAAACGGATTCAATCCGGTCTCAAAAAAGTTGAACGGATTGGGACGGCCGATCCCGCCCTGTGCGAACAATTCCACTTTGGGTTGTTTTTTCAGGAGAAGCGCATTTTTACCCACCGCCAACTGCCGCTGTTGCACATCAAACAGCTTTATTTCGGGTCGCAGCGAGATGTCTCCTTCCGGAAGGCTGGTCCGGGGCGACAAATCGGCGATCAGGGTGCTGCCAGTCACATCTGTACGCATCCATTTGCCCAGCAACTCCAGTGCTGACAGTCTGTCGGCCTCCAGCGCCGATATTTGCTGCTGCGTTTTCAGGATCTGTACTTTCACCTGATCAACCGTGGTACGCAGCGTGACGCCACCGGCCACTGCCGCTTCTGCCTGCTTCAGACGGCGCTCCAGATCCTCCAGTGCGGCTTTCAATACTGCAGTGCTCTCCTGAATATACAATGCCCTGAAAAACAGATCAGTCACGATCTCGCGTATCTGGTAAGCATCCACATCCGTCTGTATGGCCGTCAGTTCGGCTTCCAGATTTCGTTGCTCCCGCAATACCTTGTCAGAACCGCCGTCATAGAGTCGCTCGGCCACATCCAGGGAGAGCCGGTACTGGTCTTTCGGTATCTCCAGCAGCGGCCCCGAGGGAGTAGTGAACGGGAAGGTCACCACATCGCTCTGCCAGGATGCCTGTCCGCTCACCGAAATCCTCGGCAGGTTGTTCTTTCGGATATTTTCGAGCTGCAGCGCGTTGATGGACGAAGCGACGTCCTTTCTTTGCTGTAGCGGGTGATTTTTAACGGCTGTTTCACGGCATTCGGCTACCCCAAGCACGGTTTGGCCCATGAGCGGAGGCGCGATAAGCAACAACAGAGGCGTCCAGCAAAGTTTCATGCAGCAGGTGTTTTTCAAACGCCAAAAGTAAAACAGGATTGATATGCTTGTAATCTTTTGCACTATTTCATTTGGGATGATTTTGATTACTTCTCCTGAACAGCGCCCGGTGATACAAATTGCCCGACGGAATGCGCGCGCTCATTTCTGATTGCCGCAGTTATAGCATAACTTTCGGCCTCAAACGACAGTCTTATGCACTTTAACCTGACATCCTTCAACTCCGTGGCCAGTCAGTTCATCGCCGAACTGCGTGATCAGCATATCCAGAAAGACCGCCTGCGCTTCCGTCGCAACCTCGAGCGTATCGGCGAAATTCTGGCCTACGAGATCTCCAAAACGCTGGATTACCACGTTGTGCCCACTGAAACGCCGCTGGGTGTGGCTGATATGAGCCTGCCCCAAAGAAGAATTGTACTGGCCACCGTGCTGCGGGCCGGCCTGCCCTTTCACCAGGGGATGCTCAATTTCTTCGACCATGCCGACAACTCTTTTATCGGCGCCTACCGCCGCGAACACAAAAACGGGAATCTGGAAATTCAGTTAGACTATGTAGGCTCGGCAGATCTGAACGATGCGGTGCTCATTCTCGCTGATCCGATGCTGGCTACCGGCGCATCCATCAATCTGGCCCTGCAGCAGCTGGCTCGCTTCGGTACGCCCGCCGCCATACATATAGCCGCCGTGATTGCCAGCAATGCAGGCGTGGAAGCAGTGAAAAAATCCCATCCGAAAGCATATCTCTGGACGGGCACGGTGGACGAGGAGCTCACGGCCAAATCCTATATTGTTCCCGGCCTGGGAGATGCCGGCGACCTCGCTTTTGGTGAAAAACGCTGACCCCGATGATTACGTTCCGACTGGCCTCACCGGCCGATACCCCCGTCATTGCCCGCTGCCTCGCCGAATTGTTCAGAGAGGTGGAACACGACCTCGATGCCGATGATATAGAGGCTGTATTTGGCGATATCGAGTCGCACGACAGGCATTCCACCCTGCTTGCGCTCGACAGCGACGGCGATATCGCCGGTATCATTACTGTGGCCGAGTGTATTTCCATTTCGGCCGGTGGTGTATATGGTGTCATCAATGAACTGTATGTGATGCCCGCCTGGCGCTCGGAAGGTGTGGGCCGCCTGTTGGTGTCACAGGTGGTCGATTTGGCTGAAGAGCGGCAATGGCGGAGAATCGAGGTAACCACCCCCGGCGATGATTTTTCACGCACCCTTCATTTTTACGAGAAAGAGGGTTTTTACAGGATCGGGCCGAGGTATTGCAGGAGGATTACCTCCTGAACAAATCATAAGTAAAACCCACCTGAATACCCCGGTTACTGACCGTAGTTGTTCCGCGGTCGGTTGTCTCCCTGTTTACCGGACGAAGGAAGTCGTAGTACCGCACACTCAGGCCCCACTTGCCGAGAGGGAACCTCAGTCCCAGGGAGGTCAGCAGCAATGGATCGTTGTTGATTTTTTCGCCAAACCGGCTGACAACCGTGAACCCGCTTCCGATGCTTGCCTCTATATGCACTTTGGACGAAACTGCACAGGCAGGCAGAATACTCAGGGTAGCATAGCCCGGATACAACTGTCCCGTAAGATGCTTGATGGTGTAGGGAAGTACCTGATAACAGGCTTCGCCAGCTAGGGAAAAACGGGGAGTAATGTCATATTGCAGCCTTAATCCTGCATAACCGCCGACAGCTTTACCATACAAGTCCGGCGACTGGTTTCCGTCATCACTCCTGTGTACAGGTACGTTGAGTGCTGTACCGGCCACAGCGCCGATTCGAAGCTGCCCGGAAGCCGTTGTGGAAATTGCGACCGATGCCGCGAGCAGGAATATTCTGACAGATTTGCTGGTTACTGTGTTCATGGTGGATGGTATTTACGGTGAAAAATAAAATCAGTATCTCGTCAGTATCCCCCCGCGTACACGCCCGTCTGGTATGCGCGCGCAAAGCGTATATATGCCTGAGGGAAGACCGGTCAGCATAAGCGCCTTGCCATTGGTGATGTTTTTTTGGAGTACGACAGCACTGGATACATTGGTCATAATAACCTCCATTCATCGAATGGCTCAGATACGCTGATGATTACAGCATCGGCGGCGGGATTGGGGTATAACAGTAATGGTTGAATTTTTTACTCATGGGTTGCACTGATGGTTTCTGGGGAGAGTTTTTGTCCATGATGATAATTTTGATTTGATGAACTAATAGGACAAAGATGGCGGATGAGATCTCCCGAAAACAATTACACTTTTTGACCAAAATTCTACAGCGCCAGGGCGAAAATGGAGCAAACGATTATTCAAAAACAGGTAATAATACGCCTTTTTCAATCAAAACAAGCGAAAATGCGAAATTTCAACGTCCGACAGGCTTACGATGCACTCCAAAAACCCCATTAACAATACGGTTTCAAGCTTAAAAGCTCCGGTTTTTTCACTGCAGACCGTAATTACTGTCCGTAAAGGTCTGCAAGGGCGCACATTGCCGACCGTCTGCCATGGGCTACGACGGGAAAGAGCCCTGGAAGCACATTTCCATGAGGGAGTATTACGGGGAACTTACCCATGAAGAATACGCTTGCATTCCGAAGTTCGACTATCATGTGGTGGACGTAAGCAGCATGACGGAGGTCGAACTCGATGAGATACCCTCGTCACTGCTGGGAACATTTCTGTACACCCTTTTTCTGGGTGTCCGTCCGGAGCTGGTATTGCAAAAGTTGAAACAAACCGCTAATTTTGTATCCGGATTGATGAGTCTGGAGCAGTGGATGGAGATATATGATATCATCACTGCCTATCTGGGTAGTGTTTCACCCGAATTCAGACAAAAAATCAGAGACATGAAATATGATTTTTTCACACCTGCAGAGAAGGAAGCGAAGGCTTTCGAGACCAATTACATGGCTCCCCGATTACGCGAAGCACACAGGAAGGGTATCGAAGAGGGCATCGAGAAAATCCTGTCGGCCTATATCTCGCAGCACCTCCACCTTTCGGATGAGGCCATTGCCGGGCAGTTCAATGTGTCGCAGGAGCTGGCGCAGCGGCTGCGGGCGGAGCTTTCTGCCTAGGCGTACTCAATCTGTTAATATGCAATATTTCAGGTGCTGCCA
>JBDLWO010000200.1:0-36562 GCA_039804245.1 Bacteroidota bacterium | reverse complement strand
GGGTGACAAGCTCGGCAAAACTACCGGTTGGGCCCACCGCATAACGCTCAGAAACAGGGGCGTACATATGATATCCGATGTACGCTATGACAAAATAACAGATGAAGGGCTTCATACCCTTGTCAAGGGTGAACCCGTACTCATACCGGCAGACCACGTGATTGTCTGCGCCGGGCAATTGCCACAGCAGGAATTGTATGCCCCCCTCGTACGCGCCGGCGTACAGGTGACACTCATCGGTGGCGCCAGGGAAGCCGGCGAACTGGATGCACAAAGGGCTATTGAGGAAGGATTTATGGCTGCTCACCTCCAACAATAAATCTCATATGACAATCCGGCTTGCCTCCTTTATTGCCCTCCTGTTCCTGTCCTCCCGGGTGGCCACCCAAACGGACACAGTGCGTATCCCATTTGTGGCATACTGGTCAGAAGGAGATTCCTATGACTTTCTGGTTAGAAAAATCAAGACAAAATGGGACAATGGTGTTCTGGTAAAAAACGATACTATCGGTTATATAGCGAATTTTGAGGTGCTTGACTCCACCGACAGCGACTACAAGTTAGCGTGGACGTATCGTACAAATCTTGAACAGAGTTATGAAATTCCACCGGCCCTGCTCGACAGTTTCACGAAATATGAATTTACGCGGGCCGTTTACACTACCAACGAACTGGGGGAATTTCGGGGAGTAGATAACTGGAAGGAAATCTCCGTTATGATGAACGAACTCATCAGCGATATTGCTGATTTTCTGTCGGCCGACAAACCGGAAAAGAAGGAAGAACTTGCCCGGATAATGAGCCCGTTCCGGGATATTTATTCTTCACAACAGGGTATTGAGGAATTACTTTTCAAAGAACTACAGTATTTTCATTCACCACTGGGAGGTCAGTATACGCTGAACGACACCCTGTACTGGGAGGAGAAACTCACTAATATGCTCGGTGGTGAACCAATCCGGGGTGATGCCCACCTTTATATGGAGCAGGAGTCATACGACCCCGAGAACGACTTCTGTGTCATGATTCAGGAGATGACGCTGAATAACGAAGATACCCAAAAGCTCGTTGTAGAGTTCATAAAACGTGCCGGTCTGGATGGAAACAGTTTTGAAGAAGAACTCAACAAGGCTGAATTCAGCATCAACGATCATAACCGGTTTGAATACTATTACTACCCCGGCCTGCCCTCCTACATTGAGACAACACGTGATACCAATCTGAAAATCAGACAAACCTCCATGAAACAAACAGAAACACTCACAATCGAACTGCTGGCATCTGACAACTGACCGTACCTTTGCAAGGCATTAAACTGTAACGCTATGGGTTTCCGTTCCACCCTCATTCGCCCTTTCGCCCGATACATCGCCCGCAACATTGACCGCTGGTCGGCAGATGCAGTGGCCTGTCAGGAAAAAATCATGTACCAGCTGGTAAAAGATGCCTCCGGTACTGCATTCGGACGTGATCACCATTTTTCAGCCATCAGGTCTTACGATGATTTTAAAAAATCGGTTCCTGTTCGGGATTATGAAGAGTTGAAACATTACGTAGAGCGTATCAAGAACGGCGAAAAGGATGTGCTCTGGCCGGGAAAACCCGCTTACTTTGCCAAAACGAGCGGAACAACTTCCGGGGTAAAGTATATCCCGATGAGCAGGGAGAGCACTCCTCCTCATTTTGGCACTGCCCGTAATGCAGCGTTCAATTACTTCGCGCGCACAGGCAACGGGAAATGGCTCGACGGAAAAATGATCTTCCTGTCTGGCAGTCCCGAGCTCGACGAAACAGGCGGCATACCAACCGGCCGCCTGAGCGGCATTTCCAACCACCTGGTCCCGGGCTGGTTGCGCACCAATCAAATGCCATCATGGCGTACCAATTGCGTCGAAGACTGGGAAGAAAAACTCGACCGGATTGTGGATGAAACCATGAACGCTGATATGCGCCTGATTTCAGGCATTCCACCCTGGGTACAGATGTACTACGAGCGTTTGCTGGAGAGAACAGGGAAAAAGACAATTATGGAGGTCTTCCCCAACCTGTCTGTTTTCGTTTACGGAGGGGTTAACTTCGAGCCCTATCGCTCCAAACTTGAGGAGCTCGTTGGCAAACGAATAGATACCATTGAAACTTACCCTGCTTCGGAAGGGTTCATCGCATTCCAGGATGCATTCGGCCACGACGGGAAAGCCGAATTATTGCTGAACGCCGATGCAGGCATGTTTTTTGAATTTATCCCGGCTGATGAGATTCATCAGGAAAATCCTACCCGAATATGGCTGAAAGACGTCGAAATCGGCGTGAATTATGCCATTATTCTCAATACCAATGCCGGTTTGTGGGGATATAATATCGGAGACACCGTGCAATTCACCAGTAAAAATCCATACCGTATTATTGTCAGCGGACGAGTGAAGCATTTCATTTCTGCGTTTGGCGAGCATGTGATTGGCAAAGAGGTGGAAGACAGCATCATGCCTGTTGCCAATGCAATGGGTGTCAGTATTGTAGAGTTTACCGTAGCACCTCAGGTAAATCCGCCCGAGGGCGGGTTGCCCTACCACGAGTGGCTGGTTGAATTCGACACCCCTCCCGCCGATATGCAGGCTTTCGCACTCGACGTGGATGCGCGCATGCGTGCACAGAATATTTATTACGACGATCTTATCACGGGAAATATCCTGCGACCACTCAAAATGGTTGCACTGCCACGGAATGCGTTCCGGGAATACATGAAATCGCAGGGAAAACTCGGCGGCCAAAACAAAGTACCGCGTTTGTCCAACGACCGGAAAATTGCGGATGCACTGGATTGAATCTGTTCGGGCTTTTTGAAACAGGAGAATAACTCCCAATGGCACGACTTCGCAGAGAATTCATCTCACCGGACCCAAGCCGTTCTTTCAGGCTGCTGCTGACGCCTCATCTGGAGGATGTCTTTCTGTGGCATTACCATCCTGAATATGAGATCGTATTTATTGACGGCGCCAGTGGGAACAGGCATATTGGCGAACATCTAGAAAGATATGAAGGTAAAGATTTGTCGCTGATTGGTCCTTTCGTACCACATCTGAACTTCGATTACGGGGTTTCACCGAACCATGAAAAGATAGTTGTGCAGTTCAGAGAAGATTTTCTCGGATCCGGCTTTCTGGGAAAGCCTGAGCTGAGTGCCATTCGTCAGCTACTGAACGACGCTGCGGGCGCTGCCTGTTTCCACGGAGACACTTTAAACACGGTGGGTGAAATGATGCGGCGGCTACCCCATCTGTCGCCCTTCAGACAGCTGATTCAGTTACTTGACATCCTGCAGATCATGGCAGAAAGCAGCGAAATCAGGGTACTCAATCAATCGCGGATTTCGGGGGAGCAGGAATTCCGCGAGCAGGCGCGCATGAAGAGGATTGAAGCTTTCGTAGCCACACATTATCAGGAACCCATTGCCATGACCTCTGTTCTGGAAATGGTCAATCTTTCGGATGCGGCTTTCTGCCGATGGTTCAAAAAACTGAACGGGGTGACGTTTACTGAATACGTCAGCAAATACAGAATTGTGCGGGCGAAACAGGAACTCCTTCAGGGTGCATCCGTCACGGAGGCATGTTATGCCAGCGGATTCGGGCATCTTTCCCACTTCAACAAGACATTCAGAAAACACACCGGTATCAATCCGATTGAGTTCAGACAAATAGGGGGGTCAAAGAAGTAGGAACATGCTCAGGCTTTCTTCCTCTCCAGTACTTTCCGGGCAGCATTCGCCACATCATTGGCAGAAAGTCCGTATTTATCCAGCAGTTCCAGCGGTTTGCCACTTTCTCCGAAAGAATCATTGACCGCCACAAACTCTACCGGAACGGGAAGCTTGTGTACCAGCAGGTTGGCAATTGCCTCACCCAGTCCGCCGTTACGCTGATGTTCCTCAGCTACTACGACTGCGCGGGTTTTACTGACTGAATCAAGAATAGCCTCGTTATCAAGCGGCTTGATGGTGTGGATATTGATTACCTCGCAGGAAATACCCTGGACCGCCAGTTGCTTGGCGGCCTCTACGGAAGTCCACACAAGATGCCCGGTGGCGAAGATCGTCACATCTTTTCCTGAAGACAATTGCAGCGCTTTACCGATTTTGAATTTCTGATTCTCGGAGGTAAAAACCGGCCATGCGGGGCGACCGAACCGCAGATAAACCGGACCGTAATATTCTGCAATAGCCAGTGTGGCTGCTTTAGTCTGATTGTAATCGCACGGATTGATCACCACCATACCAGGCAACATGCGCATCATACCCACATCTTCGAGAATCTGGTGTGTGGCGCCGTCTTCACCGAGTGTCAGGCCGGCGTGAGAGGCACAAATTTTCACATTTTTATGAGAGTAGGCCACGCTTTGGCGGATCTGATCGTAAACCCTGCCGGTAGAGAAATTGGCAAAAGTACCGGTGAAGGGAATCTTGCCTGCAGTTGCCAGACCGGCAGCAATACCGATCATATTGGCTTCGGCGATACCCACCTGAAAGAAACGATCGGGAAATTCTTTTTTGAAATGCTGCATCTGAAGAGATTCCAGCAGATCAGCCGTCAGGCCAACCACTTTGGGATTGTGCTGGCCGGCCTCAAGAAGCCCCTGGCCAAAACCATCGCGGGTGGCACGTGAGCCGGAAGATATGATATCGTTGATGTTCATTTTCTGATATTGGACCGGACTATCTCCGGCATCGGTAATGAATGATAATTGAATCAAAAATCGCCCAGGGAGGTAACTGGCAGTTGCTTCATGGCACTGTCATACTGTTCCTGATTGGGAGCTTTGCCGTGCCATTTATGAGTACCGGCCATGAAATCCACGCCGTGTCCCATTTCTGTTTTCATCAGAATAACAACCGGCTTGCCCTTGCCTGTACGGCGTTTGGCGCGCTGAAGCATGGCGGCTACTGCTTCCAGATTATTACCCTGCTCGAGGATAAGGACATCCCATCCGAAGGCCTTCCATTTGGCTGGCAGATTACCGAGTGAAATAACATCATCGTTGGAACCGTCAATCTGCTGACCGTTCCAGTCAACTGTAACGATCAGGTTGTCCACTTTGTGGTGGGCAGCGAACATCATGGCTTCCCAGCATTGTCCCTCCTGGAGTTCACCATCGCCACACAGGCAAAAAACCCGGCCTTTATCGCTGTCAAGGCGTTTGGCCAGTGCTGCGCCGATAGCAGCCGACATACCCTGACCGAGAGAACCACTGGCAATCCGGATACCCGGCAATCCTTCGTGTGTAGCCGGATGCCCCTGAAGGCGGGAGTTGAGTTTGCGGAAAGTGTTCAGCTCCTGAACGTCAAAATAGCCGTTACGGGCGAGTACAGAGTACCATACCGGAGAGATATGGCCATTGGAGAGAAAAAACATATCCTGCCCTTTCCCGTCCATTTTAAAGGGCCTGGCCTTGTGTTTCATTACCTTGCCGTAGAGTGCCACGAAGTACTCTACACAGCCCAGAGAGCCACCGGGGTGACCGCTCTGACAATTGTAAACGAGCCGCACAATGTCACGACGTACCTGTGCAGCCTGTTCCTTGAGTTGGTCAAATTCTGCCATTATATATATTTCAAGGTTAAAATGCCTGTTGGCGGCTCAAAGGTACTAAAGTATATAAAAGTAATAGTCTGAAATGCTGTGGGCGCCTCTTTTCAGGGGCGCCCACAGAAATAATGAAGAAGCTCAGGGATTGGGAACTACCAGTACCTGCCCGACTTCGATTTTGTCGGGATCATCAAGCTGATCTCTGTTAGCGTCAAAAATCTGCTTGTACTTCATCATATCGTCGTAGTAATGCTTGGCGATTTTGCTGAGGCTCTCACCTTTGGCCACGGTGTGTCTGGCATAGATATTCGGGTTGTCCACCTGAAGATCGGCGACAACATCTGCCGGTGAAGCTCCACCGGCTGCCTTGATTGCGTCCCAGATCTGATCTTTGTCGTAGCCGAATGATACGTTACCCCAGATTCGGAGAATACCATCGGCGCCTTCTTCAATCCGGCTGTTGTGCATACCCAGTTTTTCACATACAGCGAGTGCGCTCGCATACTTTTCTTTAAGTGCCATTAGAGTGTTGTTTAAAATGAAGAAAATTGTCGGACAAAAGTAATAAAACGGAGTTATTCCGAATGTTGACATTATAATCCTGATCAGGATTTTTCTGTCGTGGACAGGTATTGGGTTTGGAGAGAAACGTACCCCTTACCGGATAAAAAAGAAGTTGGCCAGACAGATTTCTCTCGTCTGACCAACCCTTTCAGGAGATTAACCGAAAAATTGGCGTGCCACTTTCGGACCGGGTGTGATGTCTTATGCTTCGCGTCCAATAGGCAAACGCCACGCCAGACAGGATTAATTGATTAAAATCAACTCAGGGGGGATTTCTTGTGCTCTTTCGGGCAGGGTTGAACGAGCGCCCCAACTTTTAGGGGCGCTCGCAGCCCATGTGATTGAAAAGAGCAACTATTTCTTTATTTGAGGGGTTACTTGTTGCTTTTCGGGGGAGACATTTGATTGTGGAGTTGTTTTCAACTGGATGTCCGGAGTGTTTTCTTCAGTGACAGGGATTAAAAACCACAGTATTCGCAGAGAAAAGCGGGGATTGAATGAAGCGACCAAACGCTTTCCTCTGCGACTGTGGTTCGAAGTCTGCCGGCTGTCTGTATTCTGCTGTTACAGTTCCTGACAGCCGGCATTTTTTTGTCAATTGTTACTTCGATTGAATCATTTTGCGGGTTGCCGCGTCATTATCGGTTTCCACGGTGTAGAAAAGCGTTCCCGTAGAGTTCAGCATGGCACGATCAAGTACAAAGTAGTTATAACCCTTTGTGTACTCGCCCCTCTGAGAGTAAACCAGGCGACCGGTTTCATCATAAACAGTGAGGCGTGCAGAAGCATCTTCCGGCAGGTGGAATCCGATTGTGGTACGGTTCACGAATGGGTTGGGCTGGTTTTGGTACAGCTCAAATCCGATTCCTGTCAGTACAGAACCTTCCTTGCCATTGAAGCGCAGTGCGATACCCAGCTGCTCGGCAGTTACATTGTCATTTCCGAGGCGATACGCCTCTGCTTTGGTCACGCTGCTCGACAGGTTCAGCATTTTGCTGATCTGGCCGGAGCGGTTGGCGCGGAACTTGAGCGTGAACTCAGCCTGACCATTACCGTTCCAGGAAGTGGTCAGCGTGTGATTGTCCGGGAACACAGCGAAGTTATCATCGCTCATATTGTCCGGTGTTACGATATCAACGAGTTCCATATCACCGTATCCGAGCGTGAACTGGTAGCCGGTCACGTGTTCTGTTGCCTTGAGAGTCACATCGAAGATTTCGCCTGCCTTCACTTCGCGATCATTCACATCGAAGATCAGCGTACCTGCCGTACGATCATCGGCAACCATCATGGAATTGGCTACTGCACTTCCATTGATATCACCTACTTTGATCGCTACAAAGTCGTCTCCTGCAGATGAGCCCTGTATGCTGGCCACAGATTTGCTTTCAGGGATAGATGCCGTGAAAGGATTGGCCGGGTTGGGGAAGGCATAAGCCTTGTCAACAAACCTCCAGCTGCTGTTGTTGGGCAGTTCGGTGTAAACTCCGAGGATCAGTTTGCGCAGCTCAACGATATCCATAGTAGTGATCGAGTTGGATCTGTTGGCATCTGCGGCAATCATTTTGTAAGGAGTACCGAGCGGCTCAATACCGAGAATATGCTTGCTGATCAGTACAAGGTCGAATGTAGTGATACCGTTCAGCGGATTATCATCCTTGGTAGGAGTAACCTCATAGTTCGAGAAGACCGGAACAGCATCCGAGAAATCATAATTCCCGTTGTGATCCGACATATCGAAGTAGTTGAACGCAGGGCCTGCAGGATTGTGACCTGAAATCTCTACGTCGCATTCTTCAAGGCCATTATCGGCTTCTGTTTTCAGTGCTCCGGAAACAGACACCATATCATTGTCACAGTTGGCCACATTGTCCTGTACGATCAGGTAGGTTTCGCAATAGTCGGCGCGACCTGCCTTGTCCTTGCCCCAGAGTTCTATTGGCTGAGTGCCAAGTTCACTGCAATCGAAGGAGAGACTGACTACCGGCTGGTTGCCCGAAGTGAGCGGGAAACCGGTTCCGATACCTGATTTGCGAATCGCGAATTCAAGCTGATCATCCGGAGTGTAGTTGTCATAGGCATCCAGCAGGAAGTCGCTGGCAAAGATGTGAATGGTACCACCCGGTGCGATATTGACTGACAGACCGTTTCTGCAGGTAACTGTAGGAGCTGCGCAGTCCTTCACAATAATGGCGTATTCACAAACAGCCTCGTTGCCACAACCATCGCCGATGAACCACTTGATTTTGTGCATACCGTAAGGCAGTTCAGGAACCACAAAGTTATTCTGTGCTGCAAGCGTATTCCAGCGAACTGAAGCCGTCAGTGTATTGCCGGTTGTGGTTGTTCTCAAACCGAAACGGTACTTCTGATTGGCATTCACCGGGCGCTGATCGAAGTTGCGAACAACACCACCTGTATAGTTGGAAGTGCTCACGTTATCGTAATTCACTGTACCCGCTGCAGGTGGATTCACGCTGTTGATCACAGTTTCCATCGTACCGTCGCTGTCGAGATCGAGCAGCAGCAGGTAACGTACGCTCAGATTGGCGCCTGAACAGAGGTCGGTAGCCGTCACAGAGATATCGGTTGGGGCATCTGCCATATCGTGGGTGCCGATGGATGGCTCGTACCAGTACTGCTCATTCCACAGTTGCGGATTGTTTGTTGTGATATCGCAGTACTCAACCGGGCTGGCAGGGCACTCGATGATCGGCGCTTTCAGATCAATCACTTTGATAATCTGCTTGTATGTATAGCAATTGTTCGTCGGGCTCCAGAACTGGCTGTAGTTCGTTGCTGATGCACCCGGAGTAACCGCTACAGTTGTGGGGGTCCAGATACCCACCGTTCCCGGAGCAGACACAATCGGACCAGGCAGGTTCGTGCTGTGGTTAGTGATCGAGTTCGGGTTCGGATTCGGCACCACTGTGCATGGCTGCTGAGGATCGTAGGTACACCAGTTGATAATCTTCCAGGTTCGCTCGATCTTGAAGCAGGCATCCGGCACCACTGTGAATATCTGATCTTCGTAAGAGACTCCAATCAGCTCACAATCTTCGCCAAAGAAGGTAGGCTCACCGTACAAACCGGTTCCGTCGCAAACAGAAATAATCTTGTCGTCGGGGAACTTCACAAAGTAATCCTGTTCGTAATTCACCACGATACGCTGAGTACACTGGCTTGTCTGATTATGGCAATCTGATACGCGGAACGTACGAACAATAGTACCCTTGTTGCAGACAGAGTCAAACTGGCTGTAGTTCACCGAGTGTGTCAGACCCTTCTGGTTTTGATAGATACGACCGGCATCCAGGCAGCAGTTGTCATAGACCTGTGGAATTCCGTAAGCCCAGAACGTCGGGTCAAAGCTCTCGCAGGTTACCGTGTAGTTCGGCGGAGGTACGCAGACGGGCTTCAGGCGATCCTGAACTGTTACTTTTACAGTACACTCGTTGAATATCGGAGTTCCATCCTGATATAGTGCGATAGTTCCATCATAGTTCAGCTGGTAAACACGCAGAATGACATTCTGTGTAGTTCCAACCTCACAGCAGTAGAACTTGATAGAGTCGCTCTCTGCAATAGCCAGATCGTATTCACTCTGTCCGGTCACACCGTTTGAAGTGCACGGGAATTTATCCAGACCTTCAATACAATCACTGTAAGGAGCCTGACGACGGATAGTAAACTTGATCGGACTGCATTCGTCATAAGAGCCATCATCAAAAGTAGTGGCTTGCACCCAGGTCACACCGGGGAATTCACAGCCATCTGCGCTTGGATAGTAGCAATCGAGCGGATTGTCAATACCTATCGCAACTACCGTTTCCTCATCGCAGGAGGGTTGTGGTGGTGCATAGTCCTTGACCGTCAGCCTGAAGCTGCAAGTGCTTGTATTTCCGCAATTATCCTGCGAGAAATAAACCACAATGTGATCGCCAATCGGCAGACAAGGCGTATTGCCAAATGTTGCCAGTGTATCCGGATCACTTGGGTTATTGCCGGGGAAGGTTGTCAGTCCACCAATAATGGAGTACGTTTTGATCGTGTCACCAGTGTAAGGATCGAGCGTGTGGATTTGTGCCGTCATACCGTCCACTCTGGAGCAGTTATCCTCTACCAGTACATCAGGCAGATTGATCGTGGCACAGCACTTGAACGGATCCGTTGATTCTACAATGTTTGATGGGCACTCAAGGAATGTAGGGCCATCTTCATCACGAATGTGTATAATCTGAAGGTGCTTGGACAACTTTGTAGTGTTACATGGATCTGCTACCGTCCAGGTTCTCAGTACATCATAGGAGCCATCACAAATTGGCACCACCTGATCTTCATAAGTCCAGTTAATCTGGCAGTTGTCAGGCAGACTAAATGTAGTAGGCCATCCCTGCAGACCCTGGCCCTCAAGCCAGTCAGGACTCGGGTACTCATCAAACTCACACATGATAGATGGCTCATCGAAATCATCGTAGCTCGGCGGGAACTGCACATCGCTGTGGGTCGGACGAAGCAGATTGATCGTCTGTGCACAGGTACTTGAGTTGCCACTCTCGTCAACAGCCGTCCATACACGGGTAATGATGGCTGTGTACGGAGAACCGCAGTTCTGGTTAACACGGGTATCAAAGTAAGAAAGCGTGACCTTTGTGCAGGCATCAATGAGGCCGGCAGGTACAGAGTACGTATTCAGACCGGTGGTTGTTACCTGGTTGGGTTGAACATTATTCGGGAAACCTGCGCCAAATACTCCGTTCAGGCTCATAAACAGTTCAACTTCCTTGACGTTCATCACATCTGCTCCTCCGTTAACATCAGAAACAATCACTTTCCAGATACCATAAGCAAGCTCATTATCGAAAGCGCCAAGATTCACGCCCGGCATTTTGACATTGGCACCCGTGGTAAAGTTAACACAGGAAAGGACAGTTGAACCTTCATCGTCAAAGCGTACACTCAGATCAGACGGGCCGCAACCTCCCTGCTGATCAAATACCCGGACAGTTGTGCCAGCAGGACTTTTGACTTCTATACGCAGGTTGTTATTGAATGCATCTCCTCCGATGATTGTTCTGAGATCGAGATCCCTGACTCTTACACCCGGAGAGCTCAGCACCGGAATATCAAAAGTTTTCGACTCGTTATCGCGTACAATAACTGGCAGATCGGCCAGCGGAACCGCATAACTCAGACGAAGCGTCGAAGCACGGGTATCTGTGGGTGATTCCGAAAGGTTACACGGGATAGTCACAGGAGCAGGGCAAACCAGCTCCGGCGGACGGCCGTCAAGCACCTTGACGTTACCGGAGCAGGAGTTTCCTGTAAGCGGCTCGGTGATACGTACTGTGTAGGTTTTGCCGATATCAGCCGCACCCAGATTGGGGAGCACCCACGGACCATTGCCAAAAGGCGCAATTTTGTCTATCCGGATATCGTAATTGTCAAAACAGCGGTAAGGACCTCCCTCCAGGATATCATCCGGAGTAAGCGTGAGCTGACAGTCATCACCAATGGAAACAGAAACAAGGTCATTGCAGTTCAGCGCCCATGTTGGAGTCGGATACTCCAGAACGGTAACTGTAAACGAACAGGTAGAAGTGTTGCCACTGGCATCAGTACACCTGAATACGTTCGTTGTTGTGCCGATTGGATACGTCTGACCCGAAGGAAGACCACTAAGCTGAACAGGCGCCTGGGTCAGGTTGGTTGCGTAACGCACGAAACCGTTATAAGCCCGGGATGAGGACGTAGTACCGAAAGGATAAGCCACGCCGGCTCCGGGTGCAGATGCAATTCTGAGAATTGTATCATCATTCGAACGAGTACCTGTTGTGTAATTTATTGGTGATCCCGTTGAACTTGTGATGTAGATACCTCTGGACTGGCCCGCCGGAATCGTTATACCAAAACCTGGCACAGCAGTACCTGAACTCGGTGTAGTCGAGGTAACATTGATGGCACCTGCAATTGTCCAGGCACCGGCATTGTTCTGATTACCCTGCCATGTTGTAGCGGCAGTTGTAACGTAAACCTCTATCGGCCATGTACCTGCATCCAGAGAAGGACCAAACTGTGTAATTGTGATGGGAGTACTTCCCAGATTCACCAGATCAAACATAACACCCGCCTGACCATCGTTAAAGTCTATCGGAGTGATAACCTGACGATTGGAGAGAAAGCCGCAGTTGTCGGCGCAGGAAATGTTGTAGTCAAAAGTACGGGAGCATTCTCCCGGTCCCAGATTAATGGTCGTATTACCCGGGCAGGTAATCTGTGGGAAAGAGTTGTCAGTAACCGTGACAGTCTGATTGGCAGACGTAATCACTCCGCTACCGCAAGGATCAACCAGTTCCCAGGTAACGATATTGATACCAACCGGGAGAGTTATATTGGTAGTCACGGGGTCGGCAACAATTGTCGGGGTACCGCCATTGATGCGATATTGAAGTTGATAGCCAACCTGACAACCGCCCGGTGAAAACGTTGGTATTGGAGTTGTAACCATGGCTGTGCAGGACGAAGAACCCAAACCGGTGAAAGCCGTCTGCGGCGCCGGAGCGGTCATACTGCAACTTATGATGGGAATCTGACGTACCACAGCCTGCCAGCCGGCTGCTGCAATAGAAGCGTCAGATCTGAACTGAAAAGTGAGGGCTTCTGCTGTATTGGAACCGATAACAGCTATACCCGTATTGGCCGTTACCGTACCGGGGCTGATATTTTGCCAGTTACCCGCAGGGAAACCCGAAGAAGTTGCGCCCTGAGGACCTACAACCTGATTGACGCCAGGCGTGTTGCTGTTGTAGATGTAGAACGCATCGCGGTCAGGCTCCAGACCCATAGACAGGAACTGTGCCTGTATGCGGTGTGTCGCACTGTTGGATGGAAGAAATGTGACGTAAGCATCCGAATTATTGAAATAATCGTTACTTGGACCGCCACTATCGTAAAAATTGATGGCACATGTGGTAGTAGGTGCGATGGAAAAAGTACCGGTCGCTCCGTTCAAGGCCATGTTTACACTAGTCTGTGCTTGCAGCATACTGCCGGCCAAAGCCATCAAACCAATGAGGAATATCTTTAAATTGCTCTTTTTCATGTGTGAGGATTTAAGAATTTACCTTGATGAACAGAATGTTCGTCAACGCCTATGCTTCAAAAATGAGCCAAGTATGCTCAACTTGGTACCCCGGGATTAAATCAATTGGTCAACATGATGCGTGTTTCGGTCTGCAGTGCTTTCAACGTGATTCTCGGCGTGTAGGAGGCCTCCTTCATAAAACCGAGCGTAGCAGCTGCAGGCAGCGCCAACTCCAGCGAGTTGGAAACTGAACTGCCATTTTTGATCTCGGAGACGATGGCTTTGAAGTAGGCAATCCTCCTGACTGTGTTGTCGTAAAGAGATGTGCCTTCCGCCAAACCGGGCATCTGCTGATTCAAAATGTTGATCTGATTTGTTAAAAGTGAGGACACATCCGCAGGAGATTTCCAGTTGTATGCTACCTCGTTGGGCTTGGGTTGGAGCGTCTGCCCCATCACCTGACTATTACTGAAGAACAATAATGTCAGGAAGCAAATGAATGCGAGCAGGTTCCCCCTCGGAACTACCCTTGATTTCATTGTACTCATGATGACAAAATTTAATGATGAAAAATTTGTGAAAATGTGTTTATGACTGTCAGGCCACCATACTCGAAGTGGCCATCGAATTCATCTGAAATTGATCCGGAAAAAGCCGTTCACCTCATCTATTGTATAAGCCCCGGGACGTATCCTGTTGATTTTCAGATCCAACTGACTGACAATCGAACCCGGCAACCCACAACTCTCATTCAAAGACAACAGGCCGTTCCGGAATTGTGTGCGCAGAAGATGAATGCACATCATCTCTCTGGCAATGATCAGCGAAACTCCACGACCCTCCTCGTAAGGCATAAGAAGGGCACTGACACGCTTGCAATCCTTTTTCAGAGAAGCAATGGTCTCTGTATCAGACTTTGCAATGATCTTGCAAACTCCCGTACCCACACAATTGGCACTGGGCGCGCCAAACACAACCTCGCAGGATGCCTGGTACTTGCGTGCAGATGATGATACACCCGGGCCAAATGCCTCTTTCAGAAAGGCTGCTCTGCCAAATGCTCCAGGCAGGTATGCAGGTGTTGAGAGATTACTCATGTTGTTTTTTTTTAATGATTAGCGTTTCTGACAAGGTTGCCCGAATGGAAACCGGCCAATTGTTTGGTAATACACTTACGCTCCAATCAAATCAAGGCCAGTGATGCGTGCTCCAATCAGGTCAAGACCCGTGATACGCGCTCCAATCAGATCAAGGCCAGTGATGTTTTCAGACAGGTTGCTGTTGGTGTTTTTGGTGGCGGTCGGAAGAGTAAGTGCGCTTTTCATCAGTGATTATTTTTTTGTTTTCGTTCACAATTGACAGCAGCAAAGGTCTTCCCACCGGGGGGGGTAGAACAGGACACGAACACAGGGTCAATCACCCGCCCTATTTTTTATCATTTCAGACAGATATTTTTTTAATAAACTGATTATCAATTATTTATAAATAATTTCGAGGGTGTTTTTCAGGCTTTTTTTCTGCCGGTTTTTAGCCTCAGCGCCTCTGCAGGCGCCCTTTCGGAAGCTCGAAACACCCTCCGGCATGTGTGTTTTTTTCATCCGCCCGGGCTCAAATGCAAAAGCCCCGGGAGCAAATGCTGCTCCCGGGGCTTCAACCCGTAATTTTCCATCACCAAAATTTCACCGATCACATCAATCAGGGCATAACTTTGCGCTCCGCCACAGCGCTGATCTCCTCACCTTTTCAATGACAAACCAGTTCTCAATGAAATTCGCAACCAAAGCAATTCACGCAGGTGTAGAACCTGATCCCTCCACCGGCGCCGTTATGACGCCAATCTTCCAGACGAGTACTTACGCGCAGGAGGCCCCGGGTAAACACAAGGGCTTCGAATACGCACGCACACAAAATCCCACACGAAGCGCACTCGAAAAGAATCTTGCTGCCCTCGAAAACGGTTGTGATGCCATATGCTTCAGCTCGGGCCTCGCAGCACAGGATGCAGTAATCAAACTGTTCGCCTCGGGAGATGAAATTCTGGCCGTTAATGACCTCTACGGCGGCTCTTACAGGCAAATGGTACGTGTATGGGGGCAATGGGGCCTCAAAAGCCGTTTTATTGATATGTATAATCCGGAAAACCTGAAAAATGAAATTGGCCCCGATACAAAACTGATATGGGTAGAAACGCCAACCAACCCCATGCTTAATATCGTGGATATTGGTGCAATATGTGAAATTGCCAAAAAACACGGTGTCATGGTGTGCGTGGATAATACCTTCGCCTCCCCTTACCTCCAGAACCCGCTCGACCTCGGCGCCGATATTGTACTGCACTCGGCTACCAAGTATATAGGAGGACACTCCGATGTGGTGCACGGCTGCCTGATCGTAAAAGACCCCGCACTTGCACAGCGACTCCACTTCATCCAGAATGCCTGTGGCGCCATTCCTGGTCCACAGGATTGTTTCCTGGTACTCAGAGGTATCAAAACCCTGCACCTGCGCGTACAGCGCGCCTGCGAGAATGCAGAAGCGGTAGCGAATTTCCTCGCCACACATCCCAAAGTATCAAAAGTATATTGGCCAGGCTTCGGTTCGCACCCTAATCATGAGGTGGCCAAACGCCAGATGCGTATGTTCGGAGCAATGGTGTCCTTCGATCTGAAAGATAATACCATGGAAAATGCGGTAAGGATTCTGAGCGGCACACAACTGTTCTCGCTGGCCGAATCGCTCGGCGGCGTAGAATCTCTCATCGGACACCCGGCCACCATGACGCATGCCAGCATACCACGTGAGGAACGCCTCAAAGTAGGTCTCACCGACTCGCTGATACGACTCAGTGTCGGGGTGGAAGATGCCGATGATCTTATCGCTGACCTCAATAATGCGCTTTAAAAATATGGGTGTGGAGATTACCACACCCATATTTTCACACCTTCACGCCTGATTTCTCATTTGCGGGAAGAATAGCACCTCCTGTATGGACGACTGGCCTGTAAACAGCATGGATAAACGATCAATTCCGAAACCGATGCCGGCGGTAGGAGGCATGCCGTACTCCAGTGCGCGCAGGAAGTCTTCATCCATGGCCATGGCCTCTTCATCACCACGGGCTGCCAGACGAAGCTGGTCTTCAAATCGCTCACGCTGGTCAATGGGATCGTTCAACTCGGAATAGGCGTTGGCCACTTCCTTGCCATTCACAAATAACTCGTACCGCTCTACCAGACCCGGCGCAGAACGGTGCTTCTTGGTCAGCGGCGACATCTCAACCGGATAATCTGTCAGGAATGTCGGCTGAATGAGGTGATGTTCCACTTTTTCGCCAAAAATTTCATCAATCAGCCTGGCCTTGCCCATACTGGCATCTATTTCTATATGCTCCTGGCGGCAATAGCTGCGAAGGGCGGCCTCATCTGCAGATTCTACATCTATCCCGGTGTATTCCCGGATCGCATCATACATGGTCAGGCGTCTGTACGGGCCGGCAAACTCAATTTCATGCTCACCCACCAATACTTTGCTGCTGCCATCCGGACTCAGCGCACGCGCAACACGCTCAAGCATTTCCTCCGTCACGCGCATCATCCAGATATAATCCTTGTACGCCACATAAAATTCAAGCGCTGTAAATTCCGGATTGTGCGTGCGGTCCATGCCCTCGTTCCGGAACATTTTGCCGAATTCGTACACTCCGTCAAATCCGGCAACAATCAGCCGCTTGAGATATAACTCGTTGGCTATACGCAAATACAACTCCATATCCAGCGTATTGTGGTGTGTCTTGAACGGACGAGCCGCCGCCCCACCGTGAATGGGCTGCAGAATAGGGGTTTCCACCTCCAGCAGCCCCAGTTCATCGAGATAATTCCTCATCGTTTTGATCATCCTGGATCGCTTCAGAAATATTTCCCTGAATTGCGTGTTCACCGTAAGATCAACGTATCTCATCCTGTAACGCTGTTCCGGATCGGTAAAAGCGTCAAATGTATTTCCATCAGCATCTTTCTTGACCACCGGCAATGGACGCAGTGCCTTTGAAAGGTACGTAAACTGTTGTACGTGAATACTAACCTCACCGGTTTTGGTTTTGAATGCAAAACCCCTGACTCCTATATAATCGCCAAGGTCGAGCAGTTTCTTCGCTACCGTGTCGAACATCGGCGCCTCATCACTCACCACAAAATCGTCGCGGCGCAGATAAAGCTGTATCCTGCCACTCGAATCCTGCAGGTTCATGAACATGGCCTTCCCTGCCTCACGGCTGGCCATCACCCGGCCCGCCAGCGATACCTCCTGGTAGTTCAAACGGTTTTTGGATCCGTCCTCCAGTACTTCTTCTCTGTAATTTTGTATAACGTCCGCTGCATGGGCAGTTACCTCATACATCTCGGCGGGATACGGTTCAATCCCCATTTCCCTCAGTTTGGCGAGCGATTCGCGCCGGAGAATCTCCTGTTCAGTCATTTTTTCAAAATTAGGGCGCAAAGATACATGGAATGGCGCGAAACCAGTTATACGAATTGTACGCAAACCCTGTTACCGGAAATTCGGGCAACTCAATCTGTTTTGTCTGATACCGAAAAAGATCCTATAATTGCAGCCCCATTTTTGATGGCAAAAAGTTTCTCTGCCATTACAACGGTTAAATAAATCAGCCTGAATGGGTTGTCTCTAACACTGGAAAATCCTGTACACAGTATGTCTTCTCTGCAATCAACCATAGAAGCGGCCTGGAACGACCGCAGTCTCCTCAAAAGCGCCGACACGCAAAAGGCGATCCGTGAAATTATCGCACTGCTCGATGCCGGTGAATACAGGGTGGCCGAACAAGGCCCCGATGGCAACTGGATCACACACGAATGGATCAAAAAAGCTATTGTCCTGTACTTCCCCATCCAGGAAATGCAGACTATCGAGGCAGGGCCCTTCGAGTTTCACGACAAGATTCCACTGAAATCCGGTTATGCGGAAAAAGGCGTACGGGTAGTACCACAGGCGCTCGCCCGTTACGGCGCTTTTATCGAAAGAGGAGCCATTCTGATGCCATCCTACGTCAATATAGGCGCATGGGTAGGTAGCGGCACCATGGTGGATACCTGGGCCACTGTAGGATCCTGCGCCCAGATCGGCCGAAATGTACACCTGGCAGGCGGCGTAGGCATCGGTGGCGTACTGGAACCTCCACAAGCTACTCCCACTATTATTGAAGACGACTGCTTCATAGGCTCCCGCTGTATTGTGGTAGAGGGTGTAAGGGTAGGCAGGGAGGCCGTACTCGGCGCCAATGTGGTACTCACTCAGAGTACACACATAATTGACGTAACCGGCCCCGAACCTGTCACGCTCAAAGGTTTCGTCCCCCCACGTTCGGTAGTCATCCCCGGCGCTTATACAAAACAGTTCCCGGCTGGCTCATATCAGGTGTCCTGCGCACTCATTATCGGGGAAAGAAAAGAAAGTACCGACAAGAAGGTGTCGCTCAACGATGCCCTGCGGGAATATTCAGTTGCCGTATAACAAGCTGCCATGGCCAGAACCATAGACATAACCACGGTTCAGAATGTAACCATTGAATATCAGCTGGCGACACCCGGCGACAGAATACTGGCATTTCTACTGGACGCCGCCATTATGGTTGTCGGCTCCCTTCTGCTGCTTCAACTCGCCCGTCCATGGATGGAGGCAGACAGCAGTTGGTCGGTCTTCTTTGCCATGATGGCAATATTGCTGTTCTTCCTGTACCATCTGCTGTTTGAAATACTGAACAACGGACAAACCCCGGGTAAAAAAGTATTTAAACTAAGAGTACTCAGACTCGACGGAAAAGAACCCGGTTGGAGTGACGCCATTCTGCGGTCTGCACTCCACCTGATTGACTCCCTTTTCTCTGCAGGTACGCTGGCGTTTTTCATGATTCTCACAACCCGCCGGGCACAAAGAACAGGCGATCTCGCCGCCAATACCACCGTGGTGAAAACAAGTCTCCCGGGCTGGCGATATAGTCTGGAGGAAATTCTCAACATATCAACACTGGAAAACAGCAGGCCTTTCTATCCGCAGGTTCGCAAACTGTCGGAAAGTGATATGCTTTTCATCAAACAGGCTATCATCAACTATCAGAAATACCCCAACACAGCTCACGAATACGCTATCGAAGATCTGGTAACACACCTGATGCCAATATTGGGAATCGAACGGCGCCCCATGAACCGGCCGGATTTTCTCAAGACATTGCTCAGAGACTATATTGTACTCACCCGCTGAATGTGTTTGAACAAAATGACGCCAATTGGCGTTTTTTGTTTTTTATTTCACCTTCACGTAACGACCAATATGTCTCACTTGAAAGAAGGCGATGTCGCCCCCGCTTTTACCGCCACTATAGAAAACGGCTCAACTATTAACCTGAGCGATTACAAAGGCAAAAAACTGGTGCTCTACTTCTACCCGAAAGACGATACACCCGGCTGTACCGCCCAGGCATGCAGCCTCCGCGACGGGTATAACTCATTCATCGGCAAGGGGTACGACATTCTCGGTGTAAGTCCCGATTCTGTAAAAAAACACGTCAAATTCAGAGAAAAGTACAGTCTGCCCTTCTCCCTGATAGCGGATGAAGATCATGCAGTATCCGAGGCTTATGGTGTGTGGGGCGAAAAAAAGTTCATGGGACGCGCGTACATGGGTGTTACGCGTACTACATTCGTCATTGATGAAAACGGACGTATCGAACGTATCATCAAAGACGTAAAAACCGACCAACACACCGAACAGTTGCTGGGGTAATCAGTAGGCACTCCAGCCACCGTCAACCACGAGCACCTCGGCATTGACAAAACTGGAATCATCACTGGCAAGGAATAATGCCGCCTGCGCAATTTCAGAAGACGCGCCGTTCCTCGGATTCAGTACCATCCCCGACATGATTCTGTCATTTACCAAAGGGGTGATTTTGGTAAAATCAATCGTCTCGGCGATACTCGTCTCCACAGCACCCGGAGCAATACCATTGCACCTGATGCCAGCCTTCGCGTACATGTATCCCGTATTTCGTGTCAAACCTGCCAGCGCATGCTTGCTGGCTGTATATGCCGCTCCGGCGCGCGCAGATTGAATTCCACCTACAGAGATAATATTAACTATGACACCGCTACCCCTGGCAAGGAAAATATTGACCGCCGCACGCATCGCTTTGAAAGGGCCATCAACATTAACCTTCATGACTCGTTCCCATGTAGCGTTATCCAACTCGCCAACAGGTGAAAAGTTATCCATGATACCTGCATTGTTAACCAGTACATCCAGTGTGCCATACTTTTCAACAGCCGTTCTGATCATGTTGTCAACATCCTCCTCCCTGGCTACGTCTGCCAGAACAGTGGTAACCTCAGCACCAGTAGCTTCTATCTCCTTCCTGAGCGAGTCCAATCTGTCCTGGCTGATGTCTGCTGCTACCACTTTACTGCCCTCCGCCACAAATAACAACGCTATGGCACGACCCATGCCGGCACCGGCACCTGTTACTACGGATACTTTGTTTTCCAGTTTTTTCATGACAAATGATTTTTTGCTCAAAGGTATCGCATCCAAGTCATACCCACACTGATTCACATTACATTGTATTGATGACATAAATTATGATTTTCAACATGTTAATAAGGTATTAAGCCTCTTTACTATCTGAATCATGAACTGTAACTTTGCATTAATTGTCAGCCCCTTAACTTCAATATCAGCCCTTCAACTATGATAACACGTGAAGTTGGCGACACCACAGCCGCACGCGATTTTCTCCGGGTTCCTTTCAGAATCTATGCCCGGGACAATTCCTGGATTTGCCCTTTGGACAAGGATATTTCCGAGGTATTCAATCCCGCCATAAACCCCGCCTTCAAAAACGGGCAGTGTTCACGCTGGGTTCTTTATGATGAAAACAGTCAGCCCATAGGTCGTATAGCTGCCTTCATTAACAATAACACCGCTTATGCCAATCCGCAACCAACAGGGGGTGTGGGTTTCTTTGAATGCATTGAAGACAGAGAAGCCGCATTTCTGCTCTTCGATACGGCTAAAACATGGCTGCAGGAGCGTGGAATGGAAGCTATGGATGGCCCTGTAAACTTCGGTGAAAGAGACGCCTGGTGGGGACTGCTGGTGGAAGGCTTCAGGCCTGTACCCTACAAAATGAACTACAACCCGCCTTACTACCGGGATTTCTTCGAGTCTTACGGCTTCAGGGACTATTTCAGGCAGTACTGCTTTACCATGCGCCTGAAAGACGAGGTCAGCCCGGTCTTTCACCGGCAGCGCGACATGATAGCCCACGACCCCGCATACAGAACTGAACACGTCAGAAAGAATAATCTGAACAAATACGCCGACGATTTTTGCACTATCTTTAACCGTGCCTGGGAAGGGCACAACGAAGGGCGATCTCTTGAAAAGGACGCTGTCAGAAAAATGTTCCAGACCATGAAGCCGCTTATTGACGAGGAACTGATCTGGTTCGCCTATCACAACGATCAACCTGTGGCCTTCTGGGTGAGCCTGCCAGACCTGAACGAGGCTATAAAAGATTTCAGAGGCAAATTTGGCTGGTGGGAAAAACTGCGTGTGGTGGCCAAACTGAAGTTCGGCAATTTCAAACGCTTCAATGGATTCGTTTTCGGCGTTGTACCCGAACACCAGGGCACAGGTGTGGTAGGTTATCTGATTGTAGAGGGTTCCAGGGTGATGAAGGCAAGTAATCGCTACGATGAATACGAAATGCAGTGGCAGGGCGATTTCAATCCGCGTATGGTACGCATCGGGCGCGCACTCGGAAACAAACACAGCCGCATGCTCATCACCTACCGGATGCTGTTCGATCCGAACAAGCCCTTCGAAAGGCATCCGGTACTGAAATCCAGGGATCAGCTGTCTGCATGATCACATATAAAGTGTGTTGCGGATCCACATATTCCCGGATCCGCAACATGCTCTTGTCACTGATTACCTCCCTCTCCGGCAGGTTTGCACTCTTCTGCCTTTTTCACTCCCGTTTTCTTTTTGGTCATCTGTCCCTGTGAAGGTTTCAGGGGGGCTGGCCGGTCGTAGTGGCAGCAGGCATGCAGATTATTATAAACCTCCTCTGGCGCCCTGTAGTTGTCGCTGTCATACCCGGAAGCAGCAATCTTCTTCAAAAGGGTCTCTTCATTCGTCCGGGCCGGATCAAAGGTCAGTACCGCTATTTTGGTGTCTTTATCCCAGTCAGCCTGCGATACACCCTTCTCCCAGGCTGCTTTCTCAATGGTTTTTTCACACATGCCACAGTTGCCATAAACTTTGACCGTACTGGTTTTCGCATTGGCAATCTGTGCCCTGAGGGTTGATCCGGTCAGCAGCATGACCACCAGAAAAAAACATCCCGCTGAATTTTTCACGCTATTCATTTTTCAAATATTTGTGGCCCCGGCTTTCGCATTGTATCAATGACAGATGATCAGGAACCAGGTAAGGAAATAATTTTCTACCATCCGGGAATGAAGTTCAAACCCCAAACCCATTGCCGCCTGTCGTCAGGCGCCGAAAGCGGTAACGCAAAATAAGGCTCCAGTACCAGATACCCAAACAGATTTATCCTGATGGAAGCCCCAGTGGATAAAATCGGCCTGTGCACAAAATGGTCCTGACCATCAAATGGCGTTGGGTCTTCCTCCCGGAAGGATGTCTTGTCATAAAAGGCCAGACCAGCATCAAAAAACAGGTTCAGGTCGGTTATCAAAAAACCGGCCTTGATAAGCGAAAGACGCCGCGGTCCCGTGAAAGGAATACGCAACTCAGCGTTCGCCACTACTACCTTGCTTCCTGCCATACGCGAAATCAGTCCGGTAGTGTCGCCGTCAAATACCTGACGGGTGTAGCCCCTCACGAAATACGGGCTTCCCGCAAATAACGGATAAACCTCGGCAGAGTTACCCCCGAACCTCCCGTAACCCATACCCCTGAAGGCAAGGGTGACCGGTTTCATGTAAAAATATTTCCGGCCATCCAGGAGCAGTGTGGTAAAGTTGTACCCCCCGAAATACTGCTCCACACCTATCCGGTAGCGATAACCCTGTAGCGGAGCCGTCATACCAAAATAGGAGTTGTCACCCACAAAAGCCGCGTTGATATTGCTCAACTGCAACGCTCCCCCACCCTGCAGCTTTTCACGTTCGTCGTACCTGCCAAGATATTGTCCGGCATTATTGAAAACGTAGTTGTAGGTGTAGCGATCGTAGCGCTGCTTGTAAAACTCCATGGCAGAACCTACCTCGAATCGTCTTGTCACAGAAAGCGGATAGGCAGCAAATACACCCACGCGTTGCTGAAAAGTACGCTCCAGTATCTGCTCGTCCTGCCAGCCCAGAAACGGTGTCCCGTCCCTGAAGTATTTTGTTTCAATTACTCCAAGATAGTAATTGGGGTCGCGGCGGTAATATCCTCCGGAAAGGAACGGTATATGCGACAAATTGGCTCCCCAGGTAATGCGGTTCTTGCTGTTTATATAGGAAACCTGCCCGGCGGCATCAATAACCTGCCCGTTCAGCGCCAATCCGGTGTAAAGCTGGTGATTCCCGAGAATATCATTGAACAGCATATCCATACCACCAGCCAGACCCGTCTGTGTGCCAAAACTGCTGTTACCGGTATATACACCCATACCGGTACTTCCACCCAGATAGGCCAGTTCGAATTTTGGCCTGAAGGGCTGTTTTCTGGCAATCAGGGTGTCTGATGTATTTTTCTCATTCACATCCGAGAGCCGGAGTCCTGTATTCACCAGATCACGCCTTCTGGGATCAAACGGGGGCAAGCTGGCCGGAACCATATCAACCGCCGTCGGGTCAGTTTCAACAGCTGTGAAATCCCCGGCTTTCGCCTGGTATATTACATACTGATGATTGGAGTAGTGCGTGTACAGTATTTTGTCTTTGTCCTCCGAAATGGTGAGTGCAGGGGAGTAAGGTGTAATCCCGGTAATCCCGGTGGTAATATTGGTTAGCTGCCACACCTTTTTGTCTCTGAGATCATATCTGTATAGATTGCGAAAACCATCGCGGTTGCTCAGAAAGTACAGATTACCATCCTTGTCAAACTGTGGATTCATGTTGTCGGCGCCCGGAAATACGTCTATATTATCTACCGAGCCGCTCACCACGTCCATCACAGCCAGATTCATCTGCCAGGCGCCATTGTTGCGCCCGCGCTCAAGAGCCAGTTCATCGGTGCTGAAAGCAATCATGCTCCCGTCTGAACTCCAGGCGGGCAATACTTCAGCATAACGGTTATTGGTCAGCCTTTTCAGTTTTTTTGTTTTCAGATCATACTGCCACAAATCTGTCTGCCCTTTCAGCTGGCCTGTCACCACAATACTTTTGCCATCGGGGCTCCAGGCCGGATTGTTAAAGGCTGTCAGACCGGGCAGTCTGATTTTCTCTGTTTTCCCTTTTTTTTCAATGCTTTTTATGATCAGGATGCTTTTGCCTTTCTCGTACACATCAAAGGCATATCGCTTGCTGTCGGGGCTCCAGGTTCCGGCGCTTTCAATGGAATTGAACTGGTCTATATGGCTGTCGCCAAGTGTGCTGGAAACCTTCCTGATGATTTTGCCGGTTTTGGCATCGGCCAGGAACAGGTCTGTAGTGAACAGATTTTTCTCCGACAAAAAGATAACATACTTCCCGTTTGGACTCAGTACCGGACAAACATTCATGGTGCCGGCATTGCTGTCATCGAGCAGTTTTCTGCCAGGGAGATCTTCTTTCTTTTTGGTTACCCACCTGCCGTAGTGATTCTTCAATGTTTCCTGCCAGGCGACAGAAAGTGAATCCACCGAGGTTCCAAGTGTCATGGGAACAGAAACGAACAGACCGTATTTGGCGGTGTTCATAAAGAGGGGCCTGATGGACTCATCGCCATAAACGCCGGTCACATAAGCCCAGAAAGACTGGCCCCACCTGTAGGGAAAATACTTCTGATTGTTCAGGTCTTTTATTTCAGGAATATCCCCGCTCTGCACGGCATCACGCATCCACAATGCTGTGTGAGGGTCAATTCTACCTATACTCAGGTATTCAGCCAGTCCCTCGATCATCCATAAAGGCAGGTTACCGAGATTCTGCATACTGGTGGAATCTCCGTTCAGTACCATATTGTACTGGAAAGCGTGTACCAGTTCGTGACCGAGTACGTGGTGTGTCTGCTGATTGGTGACGGCGACAGGAAATACCACACGATTCCGCAGGCCCTCCGTTACACCACCCGTACCAACACTGATGTCGCCCTGCACCACATTGGATTGCTGAAAACCGGCATGATCGTCGTAAATAATCAACGGATTGCGCCCCGGCAGGGTGTCTCTGAGTACCGACTGGTGCATCTGGTACCACACCTCTGCGGCTGCGGAAAGCTCCCGCAGTTTATCCGGATTGTCGAGATGTTCATAAATCTCGAAGTGGGGCGTTTGCGTTACCTTGAACTCCTCTCTATTGTACCTCGGCTTGTTTCTGCCGAAATACTGCGCATGAACGCTCCCTGAACAGAGCAACAACAGCAAAAAATTAAAAAGCACCGGTCTCATAGTGTCAGCATTTTACACAAGTTATAAACTCTAAACACTTCAGACGTAAAAAGGGTATGTTGTGGTTGTTAGAAACATGTTAAAAACATACAAATACCCGAAAAAAACAGCATGATCATCTTATAAACCTGCCCAATATCCATTTTTCTCCCTTCTTCCGGGCCTTTACTATATACACACCTGCGGGTAAATCGCCCGTGTAAAGCGGATTGTTGCCGGCAAGCACGGTATCTCTCACTTCTCTTCCCTCCGAATTGAATATACGGAAGCGCACAGTCTCCATGTCATCCAGGCCATTTACTCTTATCCATGATCCGGCCGGATTGGGGAATATTTCAAGTTTTGAAACCGGGCTTTCCGGAATCTGGCTGACGGCCCCCGCAAAAAGCCACTGATAAACACCCGGAAATTCACGGGCCCAGAACCATTCCGAATGAGCCCCGTCCACGAAGGTTTCAAATCGTATTTCAGGCTGTGTGAATCCGGCAGCAAGCATGGCATTCACTACATCAGCCATGTCGTTTACTACATAATTGCTCTGGTTACCATCCTGTTCTTCATCGGCGCCCGACAGAAAATAAACGCGTGCAGGGCCCTGTTTGGCGTGTGACGCCACATGCTGCTCAGGCTGATTCCCTCCGAACCAGAATGCCGGACTGAATATACCCGCCTTCGAAAATACATCCTGCCTTTCAGACAGTGCATACATGGATATCAGGCCGCCCATACTGCTGCCGGCAATCCCGGTTGTTTCACGGCCGGGTAGAGTGCGGTAATGCGCATCTATAAAGGGTTTCAGGGTATTGACTATGAAATCAACGTACTCATCACCCTGGCCACCGGCGTTGTACTGACTGTTTACCCAGGGGGAGTACTCATCCAGGCGGTACTGTCCGCCATTGTCAATACCCACCACGATACAGCCATAGTCGCCCTGTGAATGGAGTTCGTTCAGCGATTCGTCCACCTGCCACTCGCCTGAGAAGGACGTGGTTGCGTCAAACAGGTTCTGCCCGTCGTGCATATACAGTACGGGATATTTTTTAGTGCTGGTATTGTAATCGGGAGGCAGATAGAGCCATATCCGGCGATTACGACCCAATTCGGGCATAAAAAAGGCATTGTCGAGTACCGACACATTAGGGGCTGCTGTCCCATTCCCGCCACTGCTTCCGCCGAGGTCTTCCCAACTGAGTATAGACAGTTCTGCTGTGCCCGGGGTTCCGTTGTAGTTCAGTATCCGGTCGGGTAAAAAACCTCCGGTGGCATTTCCTTCCACCGTAGCCCAGCTGCCCCGGGTAAATTTGAATTTCAGCTGTCCCACCGGCGGATTAATGGATATCTGATACTGCCCGCCGCCAAGTGGCGTCATTTTGAAGGCCTGGTTGCCCGGATTCCAGTTGTTAAAAGACCCTGCCACGTATATATCTGCACCTGCGGGCGTGTTGGCAGGCACAGAAGTGACTTTAAGAAGAAGTTGTGCCTGCAGCGTCCAGACGACACCAAGCAGAATACCGGTTAGCAGAAATTTCCTGTTTTTCATTTATTTTGGTATACAGATTGAAGATACTGATTGCTTACCAGTCGCCACCGGCGCCGCCGCCGCCGAAACCGCCGCCACCAAAGGAACCGCCACCAAATCCACCACCGCCGGAGCTCCCGCCGCCAAAGCCACCACCAAAGCCACCGCCAAAGCCACCGCCGCCGATCCACCAGTCCGAGTGTCGGGGGGGCATACTTCTTGAGCCGCGATGATCAATCATCGTACGGCCGCGGGTCTGATAAAAGATGAAACCGATAATGAAAAGAATTGCCATCGCGATAATGAGAGCGATCATCACTTTGTCCACCTGATCGTTTTCAGGTTCGCGGATAAATTCGCCTGAAAGTGCCTGAATAATATCATTTATACCGGCATCAATACCCTCGTAGTACCTGTTTTCCCGGAAAAACGGAGCCATCGTATTGCGAATGATACGGCCGGCAGTGATGTCGGGGAGTGCCCCTTCTGTTCCGTAGCCCGTGGCGATGAAAATCCCTCTTTCCGGGGCTTCTGTTTTCACGAGCATCACCACTCCGTTATCCTTGTCGGCGCGACCAATACCCCAGCGGTTGCCAAGCTCAAAGGCATAGGAAGCCTTGTCGTAGTCGCCGATATCGGGCCTTATCATCACCACAATCTGGGTAGAAGTGGAATCCCAATAGGTGCGCAGTTTCAGTTCCAGTTGCGCTTTCTGACCTGGTTCGAGCCATCCGGCATAGTCATGAACATAAACTGCCGGCTCCGGTTTGGGCGGAAACAGGTCATCCTGCGCCTGCAGAACAGAGACGAAGGCTGCCGTGTAAGTCAGCAGAGCGAGAACAAGCCGCTTACCCATAAATGATTTCATCCGGCAATTCATTGATATCGGTTTTTTCATCATTGGGGAAAAATGTACGGAGACGGTCGCCCAGCATCAGGATAACCTTGCTGACACCTTCAGCAGCTTCATCGCGCTGAAGATATTCGCGCAGCAGTCTTTTTTCTTCTTCCCAAAACTGGTGCCCCACTTTTTCATGGATGCCGGCATCGCCCCACAGAGCGAATTGCCGGCTTTTCTCCGCGAGGTAAATAAGCACGGCGTTTCTGTTCTGCGTATTGTACATACCGAACAACTGAAACAGTTCCTGAGCGCGCTCAGCGGGATGGTCTTTTTGGCAATAATCTTCCACGTACAGGCGGATTTCACCACTTGTACCGCGTTCGGCGGCCCGTATTGCAGAAGCGATACGGGCCTCTTCATCCTGGTTGAACAGCATTTTTATCAGAATTTCACTTCAGGAGCGCGTTCTGCGCCGGCCTGAGACTGGAAATAGCCTTTGGGAGAGAATCCGAACATTCCCACCAGCAGATTGGTCGGGAAGCGGCGTATGTATGAATTGTAATCCTGCACCGAGGTGTTGAAGTTTTTACGTTCCACCGAAATGCGGTTTTCTGTACCCTCCAGCTGTTTTTGCAGATCCATGAAGTTCTGGTTGGCTTTCAGATCAGGGTAGTTTTCAGAAACTACCAACAGGCGGCCCAAAGCACCCGAGAGGCCCTGTTGAGCCTGTTCGAAACGCTGGATGTTTTCCGGGGTAAGCTGGTTGGGATCCACTTTCACCTGAGTGGCAGATGCGCGCGCCTGAATGACGGCCTCGAGGGTCGATTTCTCAAAATCGGCATACCCTTTCACGGTATTAACCAGATTGGGGATGAGATCGGCGCGGCGCTGGTACTGGTTCTCAACCTGCGACCAGGCGGCTTTAACACCTTCGTCTTTGCTGATGGCGCTGTTATAAGTGGAACTGCACATACCGAATACCAGCATGACGCCCACAACTATGAGAATGATGGGGAGATACTTGCGAAAATCAATCATGGTTTTAATTTTTCTTTTGATTTGACAGCACGAATGTACAGTATATCCGATGAATATGGTGGCATATTCATCGGCGAACGCACAGAAATCAACGACCACGGAGGCTCAGAGCGGCAAGAATGCCCGCTGCCACTGAAGCATTGAGCGATTCGGCACCTCCCAGTGGGTGTCTGGGTATGGTCAGCCGGCGGGTAAGCATACTGCCGGTTTTTTCAGAAATACCCCTGCCTTCATTGCCTATGACCAGTAATCCGCAGACGGGAAAATCGGCCTCAAGTGCATTCTCCCCGTCAAGTACCGCACCGGCTACCGGTATCGCTCCTGCGGAAGCAATCAACTGATCCAGTGGCAACTCCCACGACCTGACCCTGAGTACGGCTCCCATACTCGATTGTACCACCTTTGTATTGTAAATATCAACACTTTCCGGAGAGCAGTAAACCGCGGGAAACCCAAACCAGTCGGCAATACGCAGAATCGAGCCCATATTACCGGGATCCTGAATACCATCAAGATAAAAGCAAAGGTGATGGCGGGGCAATGTGATGTCAGGCGACTCTTTCGGGATTTCTGCAACAGCCAGTACCGCGTTCGGGGTAGTGAGCGTAGATATTTTTTTCAGTTCAGGTTCGCTTACCTCCTGAAAACGCTCTCCCGCGAGCAGCCTCAGCTGCGTATGGCGTTCTGCCCAGACCGCTGTTCCCCAAATACCCGAAACGGTCAGGCGGTCCTGCTGAAGCAACTCTGCGACCATCTTCTCTCCCTCCACAACGAAGAGACCATTGGCCTGCCGGTATTTCTTGACGTCCAGCGAGTTGATTAGCCTGATCTGATTCTGAGTGAGCATCCGGAATATTGTTTTACGGTGCGAAAGTAGCGTTTGCCGGGAATTTTCCATTCAGATAGTGCGTTATAGATCAGAAGCCTCACCGCCAATGACTATCTTTGCAGGAATTACGGTATCCATCCCGATAAAATGTAGTATTTTGCTCCTGTCAAATTGCCATACAAGAACTTTTTTATGTACCATCGTGTCGGGTACCATTCTGGCGCTTTCATCGTGCAGCCCTTCAAAATACCTCGGGGCCGAATGGAAAGACAGGTTTCTTGTATCCAACAGGGTAACCATCAAGTCTGATACTCCCCTGAGTTCTTATGACAAATCCGTTATCAATGCTGAACTGGCGCCGCAATACCGGCAAAAACCAGGCTCCGGGTCTGTAGCTTCTTTCCCGGTGAGTATATGGCTGCACTACAGACAAAAGGACAGCAAAGTCAGTTTCGTAAAGTGGATTTCAAAGAAAATTGGGGCGCCAGTGGTGTTTGACAGTACGCTGGCATACCGGACATCAGTCAATTTTCAAAACCAGATGAGGCAGCGCGGCTATTTCAAGGCTGCCTGCAATTTCAAAACACAGTCAGTTGGCAAGTACAAAACTGCCGTCAGGTACAACCTCGCGCTTGGCCCCCTGTACAAAGTCAGCAGTGTGGAATTTGTCAGCAAAGACTCCCTGGTCGGACATCTGGTTCAACAATATGCCGAAGAATGCCTGATCAAAAAAGATGCGCCTCTCGATTCACGGCTTTTTGAATCAGAACGATTGCGTATTGCCACCCTGCTGAAAAATCGGGGTTACGCCTATTTTGTGCCCCAGTTTGTTCAGTTTACAGGCGACAGTATCGGGACTACAGCCAAAGTGCGGGTTAACATATTGCCTTTCAGCGACTCTGTCATGCACCAGACATACCGGATTGGCAAGGTGGAGGTATATTCAGGTGTGGTTCCCGAGGTGACGGCACTCCGAAGAGATACATTTATTGACGGTGTTTATTTTGCTGCCGTAGAACCGCTGTTTTTTGTCAGACCCGACCGAATCGTGCAAAAAATCAGGTTCAGGCCGGGAGAAACTTATGATCAGAGCAGGTTCGACAAAACACTGGAAAACCTGAATACGCTGGGTGTTTATCGCTTCGTATCCATGAGACCCAGTCAGGACAGCCTTCAGCCGGGTGTGATTGATGTGGTCATCAACGTATCTCCCAATAAACGATTTACGCCGGGCGGGGATATAGACCTGAGCTACAGCACACTGAACGGCGGTTTGATTGGTATCTCTCCTTCGTTTTACTTCACCAACAGAAATATTTTCAGCGGCGCCGAGCAATGGCGCACAACTGCCAATTACAATACCGAGTTCGACATCTCTGCCGGTAATCTGATCTACGCACGCGAGTTCAGGATACAGAATGAACTCACCATACCCCGCTATTTCGATTATCTCGGCATGTGGAGAGTACTTCGCAGGCGGGGACTGGTTTCTCCCCTGTTTTATTCAAGACTCAATACGGAAGGAAGTGCGCGTATTTCGGCGAATTATGATTATCTGAGGGTAACCAATTTCTATCAGTTTCACCTGCTGAATGCCTCGTTCGGATATAACCTCAGACTTGACAACTACAACCAGTTTAGCTGGAATCACATAGGAGTGGATGTACTGCGGCCACAGTTTGCATCCAATCTGAATCCGGGCAAGTTTCTGGAGTTGAGTTTCGACAACCAGCTTTTCACTGGGTTTCTGCTCAGATCGTTCAACTACACCCATTCGAGCCGCACCAGTGCAAAAGGGGGCCGATGGAATTACAGACTTGGCTTTGAGATGTCGGGCCTGGAAGTGCTGGCCGCAAACAGGTTGTGGGGTGCCATTGCAGGAAGAAAAGAATGGCAGATTGGTTCTTTGAAATTCTCTGAATATGTCAGGCTCGATCAGGATCTGATATACCTGCGCAATTTCTCGGAAAATACTGTGCTTGCGCTCCGCACCGGAATAGGCATTGCCAGTAACTTCGGTGACAGTCGCACGGTTCCTTATGTGAAACAGTACTTTGTCGGTGGACCATCAAGTGTGCGCGCCTGGAGGATACGGGAACTCGGCCCCGGCGGGTATGTGGATATCAACCCGGAAACAGGTCTCAAACGGGATATTCAACCCTATTATCAGGCCGGTGACTTCCGTTTCGAGATGAATGCTGAACTGAGATTTCCTCTGTTGCCCTATTTCAGGGGAGCTGTATTCCTCGACGCCGGGAATATCTGGACAATCCGGGAAGATACTGACAGGGCTGGCTCCCGGCTTAATCTGGACTCGTACAGAAATATAGCGCTGGGTACCGGTTTCGGCATCCGTGGTGACTTCGACTACTTTGTTATCAGGTTTGACTTCGGATTACCCCTGAGAAATCCTTATCCGGACCCGGTAACCGGGAAATACTGGGTACCGAACCTTATCTCCAAAATGCAGCTGAGGGACTTCAATCCAAACCTTGCAGTTGGTTACCCGTTCTGATCACCGCCTGATTTCTCCATCGTTGGGTGTGAAAAAAAAGGAATATCCCCTGAATACAGGTCCAAACACCCGATCCTGTATCAGCATGAAATCTGATTTGTCAACCTCCGCAAAATACCGGTGTACAAAGGGAATACCGGTAGCACGCTCGTACTCAACTGCAGTTGGCCAGAATCGCGCCTGCCTTACGCCACCATCCTCACGCTTGACGGTTACAATAGCGAAAGGTACCAGTGCAGAAACGGAGTCACGAAACGGATTCGTGGTTTCATAAGCCTCGGCGCCCAGATTCTCGAACTGAAGCAGATAGCCCTCTGCCACACCCTTGCGTTGGGGGAGCCTACTGACGGGCGTTGTTGAAAAATATGGCCTGACCGCGTAATCCAGGTCTCCTCTCTTCTCCAGTACAAAGGACTCGCTCTTTCGCTGCGGGTATTCCACACTTATTTCCTGAATTTTCTCCGGTTTTTCGGCAAAAACAGCTCTGTCGCGCCAGTTATCATCACCAAGCAGATAACGAACCCTGACCTGTCCGACAAATGATGGTATATGCACCACATAGGGACGTTCAGATCCCTCCATAAGCATGATGGTACCTTTTTCATCCGCCGTAATTCCGCCCACGTAATACACTTTCATGGGTTTGTTATTCCGATCGTAAATTTCCACTTTGATCCCATCGGCTGCCAACTCCCTGATCATGGTATTTTTTGATACATCGGGTGGAATATACTGTACATTGAGGCGGCTGATTGTTTCAAGCAGGGTATTCACTGCTGTCTGACGGGCGGGGTATTTTCCGTTATAAACCCAACTGCCATCCTTGCGTTCCAGTGTGGCAGTTCGATTTTCGCGGTCGGCAATGAATATTTTACCAATTTCGTCGGTGTTGCGGACGGCGAAGTCCATGTCCGGCGAGATATTTGAACTTTTGGTATTTCTCTGAGAGATGGCATACCACGCGGCAGCGGCCAGCAAAACGAGGACGGCTGCCAGTAGCAGGGTTCTTTTCATAATCGGGTTTGTAAATTAGCCGTTAAATGTTCATCAATGCACCCGGAGCCGGCTAAAACCATTTCACCAGTGCCTCTCCGAGAAGCCGGGCTATTTTGGAGCCATAAGGTGGCAGGAGCAGGTTGGTGTGCGGGAAAAAACGGTTCTGCCACGTAACACCGCGCTGATTGGAAAATTCCAGGAACCCGGCCTGCCCGTGGCACCCCCCTATTCCGCTGTTATTGACGCCGCCAAATGGCATATTCGGCTGATTAAAGTGAATTCCACAGTCGTTCACCGTACCCCCTCCGGCACGCGTACCCGCGTGTATTTTATCTGTGTAGCTCTTGTCGTTGCTGAAAATATATACAGCCAGCGGGCGCGGGCGGGCGTTAACAAAGGCGAGGGCTTCGTCCAGGGATTTATATGCCCTTACAGGCAGAACAGGGCCAAAAATTTCCTCTTCCCAGATAACTGCGTCCTCCGGTACATTAGTCAGTACAGCAGGATCGAGGAACCGACTGGCGGTATCCTCGCCTCCACCTGTATGCACTGTTGCGCCCCTATCAACTGCATCCTTGTACAGGGCCGCTACCCGGGCGTGGTGTTTCTGACTGACCAGACGACAGTAATCGGGCGACTGGCGGCGTGCATCTTCTGTTTCGCCATAGAAAGCGTGTATTTTTTTCACCAACGCCTCTACGAACACATCATGAGCCCGTTCGTGCACCAGTACATAGTCAGGAGCTATACAAATCTGACCGGCGTTCATGCACTTCAGCCACGCTACTTTGGATGCAGCGTGCTCTATATCGGTGTTCTCATCCACGAAAACCGGGCTTTTACCTCCCAGCTCAAGCGTCACCGAACTGAGATTATCCGCAGCGGCTCTCATAACTACTTTACCTACTGCAGGGCTCCCTGTGAAAAAAATATGATTGAAAGGCAATTTGAGCAACTCCTGCGCCACTTCAACATCTCCCTCAAACAGTGCCACCTCTTCAGGTGGGAAACACTCGGCTATGATTTTGCGCATGAGTGCCGAGCTGTGGGGCGTGAATTCAGAAGGTTTCAGCACAACACAGTTTCCTGCTGCAATTGCCGATACCAGCGGAACAAACGTAAGGTTGAACGGAAAATTCCACGGTGAAATAATCAGACAGACGCCTTTGGGCTCATACAGTATTTTCGACCAGGTACCTATGAGTGCAAGGGGAGTTGACACTCTTTTGGCCTTCATCCATGAGCGCAGGTGCCGGATAGCATGCCTGATTTCTGTTGTTACCGGCCCTATTTCCGACAGGGTTGCCTCAACAGCAGGCTTGCCGAAGTCGGCATGAACAGCCGCTTCAATTTCACTCCTGTGGCGGATGACAGCATCGTGAAGCCGCCTGAGCCGGGCTATACGCTCCCGGGCATCCGAGCGGGCCATCTCCCACTGATGCTTCTGCTGAAGATCAAATATCGCCCGGATAGCGGCAGTTGAATAATTATGCTGTGCGTCAGACATGTTTTTTTGCAAATTTTCGGTGCGAAATTACCGGAATCCGGTGAAACGGCCAAAATTTCTCAGCCCCGGCTGTTTTTCTCTTTCATCTGAACAGGGTCCCAGTGTATCACCTTCCCTCTGAAATAGCTCTCGTTACAGGCTAGACACGGCGCTGCTGCTCTGAAGCCGAAAGCTGCATCCTCCACTACGGGCATCTCTTTCCTGACTGCAGCGAAGAAACTGGCAAAGTGATCCTTCGAATCGCTGTAACCATCGGGCGCCGCATATTTCAAATCTGAAAGTGCCGGCGCCTGTCTGTCGGCCTGCGAGTAGGTAGCATCATATTGCTTCCGGATACGCTCCTGCGTACTCAGCGGATAGGTTTCAAAACTGTCCCACCCTCCATAACCCGGAGCAACGGGAATTTTACTGCGTCTGATTGTAAAGTCAGTCCAGCCAAAATCAATCACACCTTCTGTGCCAACAAACCGGGTGGTGGCTGTATCACCCATTCCACTCATCAGGTTCACCCTCAGCGTTACCTGAAATGCTTTGTGCTGTGGTGATTCCGGATATTCCAGTACGGCAGTCATCACATCCGGCACATTGCGTCCGTCTTTCCAGTAGCACAGATCCCCGGTAGCAAAAATTCTGGAAGGCCCCTGTGAGTCTGTGAGGAAGTGCAATCCCGATAACAGGTGAACAAACAGGTCACCGGCCACACCCGTGCCATATTCCCGGTAATTACGCCACCAGAAGAATTTTTTGGGGTCAAATGCAGACTTGTCCTTACCCCTTACAAATCGCTGCCAGTCAACAGTATCTGCTGAGGCATCAGGAGGCATGGTGTATTTCCAGGCGCCGAGTACGCTCTGACGGTCGAAGGCGGCTTCAACCGAGTTCAGTTGTCCGATTTCACCGGATTTGTACAATTCCTTTGCCTTGGCATATACGATACTGCTTACCCGCTGGCTGCCCACCTGAAGTATGGCACCTGTTTCTTTTTGTACGCGCATCAGTTCGCTGCCCTGTGACAGTTGATGCACCAGCGGCTTTTCACAGTAAACCGCCTTGCCAGCGCGCATGGCATCTATGGAGATACGGTCGTGCCAGTTGTCGGAAGTACATACTATTATGGAGTCTATGTCTGATCGGAGGAGCAGTTCACGATAGTCCTTTGTAGTAAACAGCTGGTTGCCGTACAGTTCCTCTGCACGCTCAAGGCGTCCGGTATAAAGATCACAAACGGCAGCCAGTTCAACACCGGGCAACTCCATAAAGGTTCGGGTATTCCGGATCCCTATAATACCCATACCGACCACCCCTACCCGTATCCGGTCGTTGGCAGCATAGGCCTTCGTCTGCTGAAGTTCAAGAATTTCATATCGCTCCCGCGCCGCCAGATCGGTGAGCGACGAGGTGGTGATGGCAGCAGCAAGTCCGCCGATTTTTCTGATAAATTGTCTTCTGTTGGACATAAGCAGTAAATCCTTGT
>JBDLWO010000199.1:0-5352 GCA_039804245.1 Bacteroidota bacterium | reverse complement strand
AAGTCATCGTCGAACCAGCATTTTTCCATGTAATTCGAATCGGGAACCGGCTTGACAAGATGAAATTTACTGCAACTGACCGGATCAAATACGGCGCCTTCACTTCCGTATGTAGCCATTACAGCTCTATAAGCGATATGCCCCTTGAACTGCAGGGAGGCAGAATCAGACAAGGCAGCGCTGGCCTGGCCGGCCCATACAGCGCCGTAGTAAGGCAATCCCAGCAGCAATTTTGTTCTTTCAACTCCGGTTTGCAGATATCTGTCAACAGATTGCCGGATACAATATTTACCGTTGGGTGCATCAAGTGGTGAGACCGGGCCGTCTGTTCTGCTTTTGCCGTTATAGTAATCGTATCCTGTGATAATAAAAAAATCGGCACTTTGGCTCAGTTCGGGGAGTTCGTAGATAAGATCAGTGTCGAATACAGGCAGGTCAATTGTGAGATAATGGCGATTTTTTTTGAGTTCAGACGAAAGTTTCTGAATGAACGTGGTCATGTTTCCAGTTTGTCCGGCCGGAATATTCTCGAAATTAACATCAATCCCATCCATTCCCAATTCGTTGATGAAGCCGGATACAGACTGGATGAAGTGCGACTGGACTCCGGGATCGGACAGGAATATGAGTGTTTCTTCTGATGTATGACAGGTTACGGTGAGCAACACCCTGCATTTCTTTGCGTGAGCCAGAGCGACCAGTTCAGCTATTCTGGTTTTATCGAGTGCTTCCGGATTTTCCGGATCTCCTGTACTGGCATTGATATGGTATGAAAACCACGATACGAAGGAGAGGAGATTGAATTTATATTCCCGGAATGCGTTACCCATCCAGTAGGGGTGCCAGCCGAATACGGTTGCTTTTGGTCTGAGCGAGGTATTGAGCAGGCTGTCCTGTCCGGGTGTATAGCGATAGGTTATTACATTCTGGTAGCGATCCCAGTTGGTCACTCCATGCTCTGACAGGCTGTCGAACGTGTGTTTTTCCTGGCGGTGTATCCAGTCGTATATTCGATTATAGCGATCAATGGTACTGACAGATCTTCTGAGTTCGGGAGAATTGGCTCCGGAGATACTGAGCAGTTGTTTGACACGGGTCCAGTAAGAGGCGTTATTCTGCGCGTTCAGGTTACAAAGTCCTGGAGATGGCGCTACCAGCCACAGCAAGCAGCCTGCATGGAACAGCGTAAGAACAAGAAGCAGCTTTCTCATTATCGGCCTGTTTTTTCTTTGTATGATTTAACCTGAATGACTGATCTGGTTATTGCTCCGGGTGTTTCCCGAATGAAGCAACCAGCCAGAATAATACGGACAGGATATCCGACCACTGTATTCCTGTTTTTGAAATGGACAGTGACGCCAAGCTGTTCTTTGGAAACCGGAATAGTGGAGGTACCCAGCATTGCCTTGCCCGACCGGGAGAAACCGAGCGTGCAACTTTGCAGTTGTCGGCATTCGGCGAAGACAGTACTGCCGGGTTTTCGACTTTTGTCGGAGTCTCTTTTTTCTCTTTCAGTTGTAAATTCCCATTCCACTTCATGGCGTTGCGTAGTGGGGAGGGCTATGAACTGACCCATAGTGAAGGCACAGATTGGAGGTGACACTCCGGGACCATTTTTTGCCGGGGGCATTGTTTTTTCCAGTGTTGAGTAACGCGCAAGACAATCCTGTCCTATGCCAATCCAGTAGGAAACATGGCTCAGGCGGGCGTTGGGTTCTGCGGAGACGGGAATCTGGCATTTTTTGAATGCTGCTGGCCGGGATTCAATATTCCACAGTGGGGCCAGCGTGAGTGTGTCATCCATAACAGACACAATGAGTGTATCGCGAACAATCGTTTGTGTCAGGCTGAAAATTGTATCCTGAACAAAGTAAAATGAGTCGGAGGGTACGGGTGTTATCCTGAGAACAGATACTGTGGCGAATTGCTTTTTCCTTGCAGGTCTGGTCTGCAACTTCAGCTTGAGCGATTTTTCATCAGTGATAACCACGCTGAGAGTTGTTTTCGGAGCGTTTATGATACCGGCCAGTTGTTGATTCCCGTCATTGAGGATACCGACAGATTTGAATGAGTGATCTTCATTGATAGAGCAGGTTATTTCCAGGGTGTCGCCTGACTTGAAGCCGGTGATCGGCAGAACAAGTGGTTTGGTCCATACACACCTGAACACACCTGCGGGAGCGACAGCCGATTTTACGGGTGGATTAGTCTCGGTCTGTAGTGCCTTCACCTGGTGTCTGATTTTATCGCTGCCTAATTGCCAGACAGAATCCACCACTACAGGAAGCGTCTGCTGAGCCACAGCGAAGGACAGCTGTGAGAACAAAAGGGCAACCAAAAGCGACCGGATTGATATCATCAGGAGTTCTTGAGAGGCGGGAAGTAGATGACTTCTCCCGGAGTTAACCTTGTAACATTTGACAGGCCGTTTACTTCAGCTACCTGCATATATAGAGAAGGGTCTTTGTATATCTCATTGCACAGTGCCGGGAGATTATCGCCATCCCTTACAAGCCTCATCCTCGACAGGTCTGGTGAACTTCTGCGGTTTTGGGCTTCTGCGGCTCCGCCCTCGAATACGCCTTCAAAGGAGAGAGCTACTTTGGCTCTGATCGGATTCCCGTCCTGGTTGAACATCAGGAGATCCACGTCCATACTTTGCAGTTGGCCAGTCATATTGAGATACCCCCAGTTCAGTTTTGCATATCGGGTAGTATGTGCTTCTCCATCGTAGCTGGCCAGGTTGGTTTCCAGCCAGTTGAGGGTTTGGGCCACGTCCTGGGATCCGGGGATGACACCGGTATTGTCGAGAAGCAGTTCGAAGCTAACGGTTTCGAGCAGCTGGACGGTTTTTACGGTATAGATAGAGCCGTCTGCCTTTGTTTTCTTGTTATTGTTTAAAACAGAACCGGTACCAGCTTTGAATGAGCGTTTGTAGGTAGTTGGGTTAAGTGATACCACCATTGATTTGAAATCCGACTGCTGCTGGGTTTCGTTATTAAGCAGATAGGAGCTGATTTCCATCCGCGTAAATTCGAATGATTCTGCCTGAATGGCCTGGGCAGCTGCCGAGCGTTGGGATGACAGAGAATTGATGGCCATTTTTCTGTGTTAAGTGTCTTGCCTGATCAGATCAGTTTACCGGGATGACTGGTCGGCCAGCCACTCCCTGAGTTTGGCCATACATCTTTGGTACACAACTTCAGCGAGTTGTTCAAGATCAGGCTCCTGTGTTTCTCCGGACGGGTTTGGGGTTGAATCAGACTCCGGAGTAAGATCAGCGTCTTCTTTCAGTCGGGCCTGTATGACGAGTTCACGAATTTCGACTGGCATAGGGTGGGATATTATCAGGCAGTGGCAGGATAGCGTGAAAGGCTATCCTGCCCTGTCTGAGTCAGAAAAACCGAGATGTGCGTATTGGCAGCAGCTTATCAGATTTCCATTTTGATACCTTCATGCGCGAGTACCATTTCTTCCATGGCGGCTTCGCTGGTTTTGGCATTGAGGGATGGGCCTGATACCTTTTTGGGGAAGGCATTGGTCAGTGTCCAGGTAAATACCGGATTGGCGGCTTCATCCAGCAACTGGATGGTGACCGTTTTCCTTTCTATGGTATTCATGGTAATTTTGGCAAAGTATTCATTGAATACCTTGTCATCCTGAAACATACCTTTTTTGAGTGTTATATCGGTATATTTCATCAGTCCGGGCATTTTTACCACTGAATATTCCTTGCTGTTGCCGGCTCTGTACTCGATGACATCGGCTTCGGCTTCCAGTCCGGATACTTCTGCGCAAGCGATTTCGCCTACGCCGTCTATTTCCACCTTGAATTGAAACGCCGGTACGGGCCAGGGCAATTCTTGTTTTTCACCTGCCATTGTTAATCAGATTTAGAATTGAGAGAATGAAAATTGGTTAATGGAATCAGGATTGCTGCATTTTTTGCTGGAATGTGATGACGATAAACTCGGCAGGACGGGTTACAGCTATTTTCACCGTGATATTCATAAATCCATCGAGTATATCAACGGGTGTCATGGTTACGCCAAGGCCGATATCCACACTGAACGCGTCTTCAGGGGTTGCACCTGCGAGAGCGCCTGATTTCCATACATTCGTGAGGAAGTTGGTGATCAGTGCCTTGACATTGGCCCATGTGGAAGCTGTGTTTGGGGCAAAAACATATGGTTCGGCGGCATATTTGATAGACTGTTCGATAAAAATAACCGTTCGCCGGACACTTATATAGCGCCAGTCCTGGCTATTGCCATCGAGCGTACGTGCGCCCCAGACCAGGATACCTTTGCCCGGGAATGTACGAATGGCATTGATAGCCTTGCCTGACAGCGGCAGGTTAAGGTCTTCCTGTTCTTCGTTGTTGATGCTGACAGCAGGTTTGGAGACCGAGCCCATGGTGACATTGGCTGGTGACTGGAAAACGCCGATCTGGTTATCAACCATGGAGTAGATACCTGCCATAGCGGCGCTGGGTGGAAGCAGGTTGACGTGTTCACGTATAGCTGCCAGAATAGATTTATACAGCGGGCTGACAGCGAGTAAGGTTTCATGAAGCGTTTTGGCGGCACCGGCATCAGCGCCGGGAACAAACAGTGCCTCAATTTTGGCAATTTCAGCCCTGATAGCCTCAGTTCGCTTGCTTTGGTCGTCGGAGGGAAAATCCTCGCCGAGAATTTCGGCCAGCACCTTGACAGATTCGTCGCTGAGAGCCCTGAAAGTGATCTCGTCGGCTCCGGTAATTGTTGTATGAACCCATGGATAATAGGCTGCTCCCCACTGGAGGTTAGACGACACGTTATTTCTGAAAACCTTGATAACATCGTTATCGAGAGGGCTTCTCTTCTGATAACCCTTGTAGATATCAAGGATTGCCAGGCGATTGCGCATTTCCAGGCCACAGTGGTTAAGCATGTAGTTTTGTACATCATAGCACTCCTGTTGATCTTCAAGAGCCATGAGATCCGGAATGACGAGCAGCGTGGGTTCGAGTTCCTTTTTCAGCGTGTCGATCCCGACAGGTTTTGTGTCGATAGTATTCCCGGCATCATCTTTGACCTCAATATCGCCGAAAAAGTCGGCTTTTGATACTTTTTGGTCATAATTTCCGATGGATACAATGTAGCAGTCTGATCCTCCGTTTGCGAAAAAGTGCTTCATACAATAAAACAGCATGAAGCGTCCGCTTTGGGGTTTCACGTCGAAAACGCGATTGGGGTCGAGTGCGCGGATATTGACGAGTTCGTATTTGGGGGCAGGGGCGCCGCCGAAATACATAAGAAACTCGCCGAATGAAGATATCCTGACGGGTACATTCGTGATATCCTTTTTATT
>JBDLWO010000198.1:0-30977 GCA_039804245.1 Bacteroidota bacterium | reverse complement strand
CAGGGGCCACCGGTACGCATCAGCGGACAGGCCAGCGGAACACCTTTCAACGATGGTGAAACCGTTCAGGTTTTTGCAGCCACAGATGGCTCCGGCAATACCGGATATTGCTCGTTTTCTGTGATTATATACCCGATTCCGGATATACTGGTTGATGGATTCACCAATGATCAGAACGGACAGGGCGTCGGAACCATTTTCATTACCGCCGTTGGTGGTAGCGGAGGCTATCTGTACACCTGGAACAAAAACGGTCAGTTCTACTCAAACGCAGAAGACCTCACGGCGCTGAGTGCAGGCAGTTATTTGCTTACAATCACTGATGCCAACGGTTGCTCAAGCGCACTGGCGCCCATCATTATTACCAATACGGTGGGTACAAATAATACGGAAAATATTTCCGGTATCAGATTGTGGCCAAACCCGGTATCCGATCGTCTGAATGTTGAACTGAACGACCTGGAGGGAAGGATCAGCTCCTGTGTAGTTCTGGATCAGCGCGGAAAAGTGTTGTTTGAAATTGTCCTGTCCGAGATAAGCTCCGGCATCGAAGTGGGCAACCTGCCGGACGGGTTATACCTGTTACGCCTGACTACCGAAACCGGTTCTGTCATCCCTGTACAGTTCATCAAATCCAGGTGAGAAATTTAACAGGATAATTTGAACCAATAACCCCAAAAAGCCTGCACCTTTGCACATCAAAACAGAACCGACGTAATTGTCGGCATGCTTTGTTTTTGTTTAAATTAAATCATTCCGTTTCATGGAAGAAAAAAAGAAACGCCCGCGTATCAAAACGGGCACAGGCTCGCCGCTGAAAGAGCGTGACGAGTCCATTGAAACACCTGAATCATCAGATGTACCAGCATTCAATCCAAGACAACGCCAGGATCACGACAACCAGGGAGGCGGATTCGAACGCAAACCATGGCAAGATCGCAATAATCAGGGAGGCGGCGAACGCAGACCATGGCAAGACCGCAACAACCAGGGAGGCGGCGAACGCAGACCATGGCAGGATCGCGACAATCAGGGAGGCGGCGAACGCAGACCATGGCAGGACCGCGATAACCAGGGAGGCGGCGAACGCAGACCATGGCAGGACCGCGATAACCAGGGAGGTGGCGAACGCAGACCATGGCAGGACCGTGGCAACCAGGGAGGTGGCGAACGCAGACCATGGCAGGACCGCGATAACCAGGGAGGCGGTGACTACCAGCACAAGCCGTGGCAAAAAGGAGGCTTCAATAAAAAGCCCGGACAACGCGGCGCATTCAAAAAGAAAGATGACTTTGTCATTGAGCGAAAACCCAAACCGGGACTTCCGAGTGGCGAAGGAATGCCATTGAACAAGTACCTGGCACATTGCGGAATTGCCTCAAGACGCAAGGCCGTAGATTACATCAAAAACAGTGATGTAACCGTAAACGGAGAGGTAAGAATCGAGCCATATTACAGAATACAACCGGGAGATGTAGTTATCTGTGACGGAAACGTGATGAACATTCAGGAACGTATGGTGTATATACTCCTGAATAAACCAAAAAACGTCATAACCACAACGGAAGACGAGCACGGGCGTGCCACTGTCATGGATATTGTTGATCCGTTCTTTCCGGAGAGACTTTACCCTGTTGGAAGGCTTGACCGCGACACAACCGGTCTTATCCTGCTGACTAACGATGGCGATCTCAGTCAGCGATTGACTCACCCAAGCTATGCAGTTCACAAGCAGTACAGGATAGGCTTGAGAAGCCCTCTTACACAAGCCGATTTTGAAAAGATTGAGCGCGGCCTGGATCTGGAAGATGGCCTGATGGAGGTCAACTGGATTCGTTTTTCACAGGACCATCCTGACCGGACCATCATCGAGCTTGAGATTACATCCGGCAGAAACCGAATTGTCCGCAGGATGTTTGAACATCTGGGCTACGAAGTGTATAAGCTCGATCGTTTCTACTTCGCGGGTCTCACCAAAAAGGATCTGGAACGCGGAAAATTCCGTGAACTGACCCAACGCGAAATCATCATGCTGAAACACTTCACTGGTCATCCTTCAACCGGGAAAAAGCGATTGAATGATGAAGAGGAAACTTCAGGTGAAGAGCAAAACTGAACGGAAGTAATAACCTGATAGAAGAAAGCCGGATTCTCCACACTGGAAGAATCCGGCTTTTTCGTATATACCTGAATGGAAAAGTTTGGAACTTGTTCAGGACTTTCTGGCGATGGGAAAAATGAGCCCCATTTGGGCGAGGCGAAAGAATTCTCAACAAACTCTTGAATTATCTTGCAGGAGTAAAGACTGCTGTAGTGCCAGAATTAAGCGTATTCCAGAGAATCTGATCGGGGTTTCCTGCGAAAGTGAGTGGGAAGCGACCAGTTTCGACCATGTTCAGGCCTGTAATCTTGTTCTCCGCAGCAGAGTTGTTGCTACCCCAGAGTACCTTGTACTCATTGACGTCAGCGGCGAGCATCTCATCAATAGTAACAGAGGTGAGAGAGCAGGCATTGACACCTGCAACAAAATGAGTACCTACATAACGGCCCTCCTTTGTGTAAACAGAAATACTGTAGGATTTGGCACTACGTGAACGACCACGAGCCAGATTGTACAGAACTGCAGTGTAACGCTCAGTCTCAAAAGCAGCCACAGGCTCCGGATGAACCGGCATATTGCTGTAGGCGGCACTGCGATCAAGTTCAGGCAGAAACTGGTAATACTCCCAGGAGAGCCGCACAGGTTTTTGTGCAGCACTTTTTTCGAGTTGTGCCTGGAGCGTCTCCGTGCCTATGCTGTAGGGCAGAGAAGCCTTTGGAAACTGCTCGATGAACTGTTTGAATGTCGGGGCTGCGCTTTGTCCATTTGCGCGGACACTTACTGCAAGCGCGAAAATCAGAAACGGGAAAATTTTTGCGTACTTCATTGTTGCTCAGTGTTTTAGTACGTTAACCGGATTATCTTTCATGAGATTAGGATTAACACTGATCAGGTATATCCAAATAGCGTGCCAAAAACTAATATACGGAAAATTTACGAAAAAAAATATTTATTATGAATATTTATCTGGCAGGCCGTTCCGGACAAAAGACATATTTATCAGGTTCTTCTGCGCGCTTTTTCCCATAAAACACTCTGTTTTTTGCCCATTAGACGAAAAAAGCCGGCATACATGGCTATATTCATCAGACAGAAATAATATGGCACAAAAAATATTTTCAATCTTGTCCGGCGGTTTTCAAATATCCAGCCTGCGATGGCCGCTGTATAGAATAATAATTGTGCGAAAAAAATCGTGCAGTAAAGAGGCTCTGACTGGCACAGCAAGGCGTTCAGCAGAAGAAGCAAAGGAAGCAGGACAGGTGCCACCGTCCAGCGGAGTACCCTGTGCGATATATACTGGAAAGACAATTTACCATATCTGAAAAAATTGAGGAGCGGGGCGAGCCTTATCACAGCCTGGAGCCCGCCGGCGGCAATACGCACCTTTCGCTTCCATTCTTCCTGAATATCAGCTGATGCCTCCTCAGTGGCGAATGCCCGCGGTTCGTATCCGATACGCCAGCCTTTCATGGCCATTCGCATTGTCATGTAGAAATCTTCCACGAGCGTGTCGGCGGGTACATCTTCATACGCAGCGGTACGAAAAGCGAAAAGTTCTCCGGCGGCGCCTATTACAGACCCAAAGTTGGCATCCATAAGCTTCAGGGCACTCTCATACCTCCAGTAAATACCCTCTCCGGCGGCGCCTGCGTCGCTGTTTTGCGGTATATGAATTCGCTTCTCTCCGGCTACAGCCCCGGTATCGGGGTGGCTGAAATGTCGTGTCAGGTTCAATACGGCATCCGTGTTAATTTCTGTATTGGCATCGGTACTGACAACAACCGGAGCTGTGACCATTTTCATCGCCCGCTGGAAAGCCGCAATTTTACCCCTTCGTTCCGGCTGGTGCAGCAAGAACCACCTGATACCTTCCGGATAAGGAAAATTATTCACCAGCCCGGGAGTGTCATCATCTGAACCATCAGTAACAAAATAATAGGTAATTCTGTCAATGGGGTAGGTAACACCTATTGAATTTTCAATTTTTCGCTCAATGAAATCAGCCTCATTGTAGGCGCACACAATGAATGCGACTTCCGGGACATCCTCATCGGGAGAATAATCCGGTCGGGACGCTTGTTTTTTCAACACAAGCAGGGCCTTCAGCACGATAGCGTAGCCCAGATAGGCATAGAACACTACTGCGACGCCAGCCCAGAAAACGACCTGCAGCCAGAAAGTAACCATCGGACAAAGGTAGGTGAACAGGTATTTACCAGAGACATTTTATATTACCATGCGGAAAATTTACGCTCCTGACTAATAGAGTCAGTATTTTTTGCGTTATTTGTGAACTTTGTAACCTGAAGTGACCATAAAGGTCTTTTCATTGGTTACGAACAAGCTGAAATTCACGACCCATGTTGTTGCGTTATTCCATTATCATCTCGTTTATTCTCCTGCAGGTTTTGCCTGTGGCCGGACAGGTATCCCGGAAAATCAAACTGACGCCGGTTAGTCTGGGTATGGATCTGCCGGAATCCTATAAACAGCGCACCTTTATCAAGGGATTAGCCGGTTTTGTGAATAAAATTGACCAGCTGGTTGGCGCCATGATACTGGTGGATGAGAGCAAAACGACCGTCCTGACCAGATTTGTGCGTCAGGACAAACCCCCGATTATTACCACATCCACCTCTGATGTGATATACAGTGCCCGGATTGACAACAAATTCAAATTCAACGGTTCGTACAGTATTGCGTCAACCAAAGTTGAAAAAGATCAGATTTATGAACTGATTGTCACGGATATCGGTTTCGCTTTCCTGCCAGAAGACTATATCCCTTACCTCGAAATTTGCCGCGCCGCCACCAACGTTGCTCCGGAAACGCGAAGGAAAACATATTACGTGCGTTCAGCGAAGCTGACCACAGTTTATACACGTGCCTACCAGAAAACACTGGGAGACACCGACGTTAACGGAGTTGTCTTCAGTGTCGGAGGAGAGGTTTTCCACAGCAGTGATCAGTTCAAGGTGGACTATGTGGTATCGGTGGATCTGGTCAGCCTTGAGAAACTTCTTTCGCTGCAAAGCTGCAACGACCTGATCAACAGTGAAGAGATCGGCCGCAGAGAAAAGGCGGAGCAGGCAAGGATGGCTGCGGCAAAAGCTGAGGAGGAAAAGCGTGCGCGGGAACAGGAATTGAATGCTGCCAAACAGCAGGTTGAAGAAATGAAGAAGACCCTGGGAGAAAGTATTTCACGCAGCAGCGAGATGCAAAAACAATTACAGGATGCCCAGGAACGCGAGAAGGCGGCTCTGCAGCAACTGAACGATGCCATCAGAATGGCCAACGAGATGGCTTCCAGGGCACAAATGGCTCAGCAGGCAGCAGACAGCAGAGAAAGCGTAATCCTGACTTTCAGGAACAAGGAAGGAAAAGTTCTCGAAATCAAGAATCTGGATGAACTGAGCGAAGACAAACTCCGCGCACTGGGATTTGATGTGGAAATTCTGAAGCAGGAAGGACACCGATAAACAATTTCTTCATGCAGTTTGTAACCCTCACTACGGACTTTGGAACACAGGACTACTATACAGGAGCCCTGAAAGGCGCTGTTCTGTGCAAATCGCCAGACGCAAGACTGGTTGATATCACTCACGAGATCAAGCCATTTGATATTGTGCAGGGCGCCTTTGTAGTAGCCAATGTATGGAGCGAGTTCCCGGAGGGCACAATCCACCTGATAGGGGTCAACTGTGTTTACCAGCCTGAGTTCCGGTTTGTAGCACTGCGGCACGGAGGACATTACTTTATTGCGCCCGACAACGGGCTGCTTACCATCCTTTTTCCCGGCGCCGGTCAAGAGAATCTGAGATCCCTGCCGGCAGATGTCAATACACACTTCGCAGTGAAGAACGTGTATGCTGCTGCTGTTGAACACCTGATACAAGGTCATCCGTTCAGCGATCTCGGAACATTCCCGCCGCCAATTGTCGAGCGGATCAGCCTGCAACCGGTCATTTTACCGGATCGGATCAGGGGGACAGTAATTCACGTTGATCATTTCGACAATGTAGTGGTGAATATTCGTCGCGACTTGTTTGATGAAATGGTCAAAGGGCGTCCGTTTTCGCTCTATTTCAAGCGGAACGATCCGATTACGGAGCTGTCGGGCAATTACTGTGATGTGGCAGTAGGAGAGCAGTTGTGCCTGTTCAATACGGCCGGATTCCTGGAAATAGCGATCAACATGGGCAGAGCCGCCACACTCCTTGGTCTCAAGGCAGACGATACAGTCGAAGTGGTGTTTGCATAGCACGAGGGTGCAGAAAAAGAGAGGCCCGAATCATATCGCGGATTCGGGCCTCTTTTGTTTATCGGACGAACAGGAGTTCGCGGTATTTCACCAGCGGCCAGTATTCATCGTCAACTATAGCCTCCAGATCATCCACTGCTGCGCGGATAGCCTCCATCTGTGGTCTTACAGCGTGACAGAAAATATCCGCTTCTGCGCGAAGTGAGTCGGCATGATGTGCTTTTTCGTAAGCCTCTTGCAGACTCTTCATTCCGGCATGTATGGCTTCGACGTTGGTATTAACGCGCCTGATCAGTTCTATCTGCATTTTGGCCGAAGAGAGCATATCAATGGCTCGCATGGCAGCGATATTCTCCGCCAGCTCCTTCTGATAGCGAAGAACAGCAGGCATTATCAGAGACTGCACCATTTCTTCCAGTGACTTTGCTTCAATATCAAGTTTGGTAATGTAGGAGTGCAGTTGTACAGCGTGATAAGCCTCCAGCTCCACCTTTGTCATGACTCCTGCCTTTCCGTACAGATCCTGAGCCAGTTTGTTACCAAGTACATCGAGCGCCTCCGGAGTAGTGGGGAAGTTATTGAGCCCGCGTTTGGCAGCCTCTTCCTTCCATTCATCGGAATAGTTGTTACCCTCGAACACGATGGCTTTGGACCGGCGGATGTATGATTTCAGTACGAGCAGAATAGCTTCGTCCTTTTCCTCACCTTTGGCGATGAGTTTATCCACGTCAGCTTTGAATTCTGCGAGCTGCAGGCCCATCATGGAGTTCATCACGGCCATTGGTCCGGCGCAGTTCTGGCTGCTGCCTACAGCACGGATTTCGAACTTGTTACCGGTGAAAGCGAACGGAGATGTACGGTTTCTGTCGGTGTTGTCGAGCTCCAGATTGGGCAATTTGGCGATCAGGTCAAGGGCGCGTTTCACCTCCTTGCCATCCTGATTCTTTCCTTTGGCGATCTGGTCGAGCAGATTGGTCATAGCTTCACCGATGAACACGGAGATGATTGCCGGAGGAGCCTCGTTGGCGCCCAGCCGGTGATCATTACCTGCATGAGCAATGCTGGCGCGAAGCACGTCGGCGTATTTATGCACAGCAGCAATGGTATTGACGAAGAATGTCAGGAAGCGGAGGTTCGTTCCCGGGTTTTTACCGGGAGAAAGCAGATTTACGCCTGTATTGGTACCCATACTCCAGTTGTTGTGCTTACCGGAGCCATTCACACCTGCGAAAGGCTTTTCGTGAAGAAGCACGCGCAATTTATGGCGGCGTGCCACGCGATCCATGAGGTCCATAAGCAGCTGGTTGTGATCTACTGCCACGTTGATTTCCTCATATATAGGTGCAATTTCGTATTGGGCGGGCGCCACCTCATTGTGACGGGTGCGCACCGGAATACCAAGTTTATGGCTTTCCGTTTCGAGATCGCGCATGAATGCATACACGCGCTCGGGGATGGAGCCGAAGTAGTGGTCTTCCAGCTGCTGATGTTTGGCGGCAGGGCGACCCAGAAGCGTACGGCCGGTCATGACCAGATCGGGGCGGGCGTTGTAAAGAGCATCGTCCACAACGAAGTACTCCTGTTCCCAGCCCAGTGTGGCTGTAATTTTGGTCACATTCTCGTCGAAGAACTGAGCTACCGGTACAGCTGCCTTGTCGAGAAACGCCTGAGAGCGCAGCAATGGCAGCTTGTAATCCTGAGCTTCACCGCCGTAGGTAACAAAGATAGTCGGGATACACAGCGTTTTCCCTTCGCCAACGGCCATAATAAAGGCCGGGCTGCTCGGATCCCATACTGTATAACCCCGCGCCTCGAAGGTACTGCGCATACCACCGGAAGGGAAGGATGAGCCGTCAGGCTCCTGCTGAACGAGAGCGGAACCGGCGAACTCTTCCATCACCCGGCCATCGTGTGTCAGGGTGAAGAAGGAGTCGTGTTTTTCGGCCGTTTTACCGGTAAGAGGCTGGAACCAGTGGGCGAAGTGCGTACAACCGTGCTGTTGAGCCCATTCTTTCATGCCAATTGCTACCACATCAGCGATTTCACGAGTCAGTTTTTGTCCGCTCTGAACGGCAGCCTTGACGGTGAGATAAGCTTTTTCCGGCAGGTACTTCTTCATCGCTTCGTCGTGGAAGACATTTTCCCCGAAATAGGAAGCGATTGTTTCGGCCTTTCCTTCAGCAAAATCTGTCGAAATCGGCTCAATACGACTTTCCAGGGTTTGGAGTGCGTTAAAACGAGTGAGGGACATGGGTATGTGTGAATAAGTTGAGTGAAAAATGGTATCAGCCCGGCAATTGCCGATTTTTATTCGATGAAAAAACAGTTTCTTGGCTCCTCCCGGAGCAGATTAAAAACATCCTGAACGACACAGGGCGTCAATGCTCTTGTCGCTGTCGGATATCAGAAAAAAAGAAAACAGAGTTGAAAAAAACCTGAGTGAAAGGGCGGCCTTTCCATTGGCCGAGCGGGGTCGGCATGCTGTTGAAGCCCGGAATGGAGGAAAGGCAGTGGAACGACATCGTTCTATCGGGAATTTAGCCCTTTTCGGGTGCAAAGTTAACAAAAAATTTAAAATAATGCCGAAAAACGGATTGATTACCTGACGTTAACATAACAACAGGTCAGAATATTCCAAAAAAATAAACACAAATATTGTAATCTTGTTCCGGCTGAATTTACTTTTATACATGATTATTTTTTGAGCCGGGATTCAGGTCTGAGCAAAATTCTTTCGCAGCATCCGGATATAAGCTGATATAACTGACCCAGTCATCATGTTCATCTATGTCGGACAAACGGGGCAAAAGGGTGTATTTCCGGCCGATCGAGCGTATCAGCCGGAGTGTTTCTTCGGCAACCGATGCTGTACTCCAGTGTATTCCACCGAATACTTCCGGCGTGAACTGTTTCATTCCGAGCAGGTAATAGCCGCCATCGCAGGCGGGTCCCACGACAAAATCTGTGTGCCCGAGGGCATCAAAAGCATTTCGGATCAGTCCGGAGTCCAGTTCCGGGCAGTCGCTCCCGATGATTACGGCTTTTTGTGCACCAGAACGGAATGCTTCGCTGAAGGCCGAGGCCATACGCTGGCCAAGGTCGCCGGGCGATTGTACTGCCTTGCGGAAACTGGCATCGGGCCACTCATCAGCAGCCGGAATGTAACCGCTATAGCAGAGCAGGCGGTCGCACTCTGTCCCGAGAGCGGCAGAGCGCGTTTTTTTCAGCAGATGGTGATAAATCCGGAGCGCAGCATCGTCGCCCGAAGCACTGGCAAGCCGGGTTTTGACTTTCCCTTTCTCCGGATTTTTAATAAAAATAATGAGTGTCTCCCGTTGGCTCACTTCACTATTTTAAAGCTGAGATCGAGTGGATGAGCAGAGTGAGTAAGCGCGCCAGCCGATACGAAATTCACTCCGGAAAGTGCATATTTCCGGACATTGAACAAGGTGATCCCTCCTGAAGCCTCCGTTTCGAATCGGCCATTCACAATGGCTACGGCTTCATGCAGGATGGGAATTTCAAAATTATCGAACATGATACGTGTAATTCCTCCGATTTCGAGTGCGTCTTCCACTTCAACCAGGTTTCTCACTTCGAGTGTGATTCCGAGTCGGAGCCCCTTTTCCTGCTGGTAGGCATGAGCGCGCTCAATTGCCTGCTTTACTCCACCGGCGGCGTCAACGTGGTTGTCCTTGATCATCATCCAGTCGTAGAGTCCCCAGCGGTAATTTTCGCAACCACCGATTTTCACAGCCCACTTTTCGAGAAAGCGGATCAGCGGGGTAGTTTTACGGGTATCGAGTACTTTGACTGGCAGATCTCCGACCTCAAAAGCAAAACGGCTGCTGAGTGTGGCGATGCCGCTCATACGCTGCATACAGTTGAGCAGGAGCCGTTCGCCCTGTAGCAGCGCTCTGGTATTTGCCTCCACTTCGAAGGCTGTCTGACCGAACAGTACATCCGTTCCGTCTTTTTTATGGACTGTCAGCGTTGCTGCAGGGTCGAGGTGCTTCAGTATATTTTCCGCGAGTTCCACACCGGCGATTACGCCGTAATCTTTTACGCGGAGTATAGCTTTACTCCGGCTTTCGGCGGGAATAGTGGCCAGTGAAGTGTGATCACCGTCGCGGATATCTTCATAGAGTCCTGCGACGATAAAATCATGGATTTGCTGGTCGGTAATTGCTTCAGGGCGCATCATTATCCTGTTGTTCCTGTTTTATAAAAGTTATCCGTTTGTTTTCCATTTGATATTACAGCCGCCGGAAGGGCGCTGGAGTTCGATCGGGGGCTGTCCGGCGAGCACAGCGTCAAGTGCGGCTCTGAGATCTTCGCCCGTACTTGGCACCGGATTTCGTTTGGGGCGACTGGGGTCGAGCTGGCCGCGGTAAACCAGTTTCAGGTTTTTATCGAACACATAGAAATCGGGCGTACAGGCTGCATCATACGCTTTTGCCACCTCCTGTGTTTCATCGAAAAGGTAAGGAAAAGTGTAGCCAGCTTCGCGTGCATGAGGCGCCATTTTTTCGGGAGCGTCTTCAGGGTAATTGACAGCGTCGTTACTGTTAATACCAATAAAGGCGACACCCTTTTTCTCGTACTCCCTGACGATTTCCGCAATAGTCGGATTGACATAGAGCACGTAAGGGCAATGGTTACAAATGAACATTATGACAGTTGCGCTGTCTCCGGCTGCACTTTCAAGCCTGCAGACTCCTCCGTTGAGCAAATCCGGCAGTTCGAAGTCCGGAGCGGAGGATCCGAGTGGCAACATATTGGATTCTGTATATGCCATTTCCCTTTTCGATTTATGATTTTTCCAGTTCGTTGATGCGTGTTCGGTAGATATGCTGGGGTGTACGGGCATACATTGATTTATACAGTGTAAGTGCCCGCTGATGGTAAGTGAAGGGATTCTCGGCCACCCTGCGGAGTTCGAAGTGGACGGCAGCTTCCTCTCGTTCCGACCTGGTCAGCGAGAGCAGTTGCTGCAACTGTCGCAACGCTTCCTGCCGGTGGCCCTCTGCGATAGCTATCTGTGCCCGCAGGATATTGGCTCCAAATGTGAGATCGGCATTTCCGAGTGCAAGAGCGATATCCCGGCCCTCCTCCATAGCCTGTCGGGCGGAAGCTATTTCATCGGCATAAATCTGTACGAGACCTTTTTCGATGAGCGAGTAACCAAGAACGAGCCTGTTACCCATATCGCGGGCATATTCTATCGCTTCATTGTAATAATTGATACTCCTGAAAAAGTCTCCTTTATAAAACCAGGTATCACCGAGTGTATTCAGTGCCTTGGCGATACCCTTTTTGTAGTTGAGTTCCCGGCTCAGCGTGAGTGTTTTTTCGAGATATCCGATTGATTTGTCGAACTCACCGATAACCGAAAGCAGATCTCCGATCAGTCCGCAGGCGATGGCCATTCCCTGTTTGTCGCCCAGTTCTTCTGCGAGTTGCAAATCGCGTTCAAAGTTTTGCATGGCCCGGGTATAATCGCCCTTTCTCTCCCATACTGAACCGATGGAGCCGATACAAATGGTCATGAACAGTTTATTACCCAGTTCTTCGGAGAGTGCCAGTCCTTTTTCGAGGCAGAGCAGGGCCGAGTCGAGTGCTCCCTTTTCCAGATAAACTATTCCGAGGTTGGTATACAAGCTGGTAAGCCCCTGTTTGTCAGCGGCTTTTTCGGCCGTTTCGAGTTGTTCTTCGAGCCACCGGATACCTTCATCATAATGGCCCTGATTCATGAATATGAGTCCCAGATTGGCCACGATGGCGGTATTTTCGGCGGCGCGCTGCACACTTCGGTTTATTTCAATAGCGCGGGCATACCATGTTTTGGCAGGTTCGTAGCCGCCCTGCCGGAAGTGGAATGTGCCCAGATTACCGAAAGTTTTGGCGATACCGATCTGGTCATTTGCCTGTTCGAAGCAGCGAACAGCCTCATCGAGATTCGTTTTTGCTTCAGGATAATTGCCCCGTAACATGAGCAACTGACCAAGACGACGGTAGCTGCGGCCCATGAGTTGCCAGTCTTTCAGATCGGCAGAACGGGACAGGGCCTCCCTGTAGTTTTTTTCTCCTTCCTCCCACTGACCGACGAGTTCGAGTACAGCCCCCTTTCTCAGGAGCAGCTTTACGATCTTTTTACTTTTTTTATTGATCTCCAGCAGGTTGTCAATCAGTCTGTTGTAAAAAGAGAGCGCCTGCCTGTTGAGAAAATTTCTTTGTGAATAACGCGCTGCCTTTTCGAGATACTTATTGGTTTTTTTCTCGTCTTCGGCCTGTTCATAGTGGAATGCGAGATCAACGTAACGCTCTTCCGAACCCGGGTATAACTGTTCTATTGCCTCCGCTATATCGTGGTGCAGCTCGCGCAGGCGTGTACGCAACTGCATGTCATACGCAGCCTCGCGCAGGAGCGAGTGGCGGAAGATATACCTCAATTCATTCATGGCATACCAGACCTGCCATTTCTCGGCACTTTGTACCTGTTCACGCAAAACAGTGTCGAGATCGCCGTTTTTGCGTATGAAATCCTCCTGTTTGGCCATAACAGCCGACAGCACCGGCAATTCAAATTCGCGGCCGATAACAGCTGCGGCTTTTACAGTTTCCTTTACCAGACCACTGAGGCGATCAATACGCGCCATCATGATTTCCTTGACAGAGTCATTGATCTGCACATCCTGATTTTTCAGTTGCAGAAGGCCGTCAGCACTTTTAAGCAGATTGGACTCCAGGAAATACTCCGACATCTGTTCGATGTAAAACGGATTGCCCTGCGTCATGCGCTGAATCAGCTCAAACAGGTCGGCATGCATGGGCCCGCCGAGACGGGACTCGGCGAACGCTTTCAGGTCGGAAGCCTGGAGGAAATTCAGATCAACCTCTGTCACAGGGCATCCGGTTTCGTCGAGGATTTGCTGCTTGAATATATAGCTGCGGTTTCCATCGTCTTCATAGCGACTGGTCGACAGGAACAACAGCGGATAGGAGGGCGCCCGGCGAATAAACTGGGAGAGGAACTCGCGGCTCATATCGTCGTACCAGTGTGCATCCTCCAGCTCAATGACAACGGGCTGCAACAGTGATTCCGCTACGAACAGGTTCGACATGGCAGCCAGGCCATTCTGATAGCGGCCGCGGGCATCAAGTTGCTCCCAAAGGGATCCGGGGTATTGTATTCCGACCATGGCGGCAAGTACACTCTGCGTACGGGCTATTTCCCTGCGTACAGCATCGGCTTCCGGGTGGGTACACTCGGTCAGTTCATACTGTAACTCCAGAAAATTCTGTTCAAAGAGTTCTCTGTTGCGCTCGGGTGTATTCTCCGGGCTCTGGTCGAAATAATTTTTGAGGAGATATATAAAGGGGTTGAACTGCTTGCGCAGTATCTGGTCGCTCTGACAACTGAGCCAGGTTACATTCCCGGTTTCCCGGAGCATACGCCTGAATTCGTAGCTGAAGCGGCTTTTTCCGATACCAGCCTCGCCAAAAACATATACTACACCGCAGAACCTGTTCTCCCGGAGCGGCTTTGAGAATTCAAGAAGCTGCCTGAGTTCGGTTGCTCTGCCGAAGTATTCACCTGAAAAACTGGCTTTGCCTGCCAGATTCCTTCCGGTGAGCGTATAAAAAGGGATGGCGTTCTCAAAGCCCTTGAACTGCCCGTCGCCTACCTGGCTGAATTTGAAATTTCTGTTTCTCGATACGTTTTCGTCAGCCATGACCTGCCCCCACTCAGCCCGGCTCATCAGGCGGGCGCCCAGGTTTACGCGGGCGCCTACGGCTGCGTACTGGCAGCGTTCTTTACTCCCGATTACTCCTGTAAAAGCCTGGCCGGAAGTAATACCTATCCGGTAGCGGGCGCCAGTGAGTGACTCAAGGCCGCGCAATTCTTCCTGAATGGCTCCTATATATTCCAGTGCCCTTTCTGTATTATTTTCAAAAGAAACCGGCGCTCCAAACAGGCAGAACATGACACCGCCCTTGTCGCCAAAATCAATTTCCTTGAAATACCCTCCGAATATTTCGCTCTGGTCGAGTACCACGGAGGCGAAATGATTGAGCGACTCGTGCGAATCGACCCCTTCAAATGAAAGAAATACACTCACAACATTGCGAAACTCTCCTATTTCCTTTGATTCATACACCTCCCCGGGGAAGAATGCAGACATAATTTCAGGATCGGGATCGGGCAGGCTCACGCTCTTCAGAGCGGGCAGAGCGGAAATACTGAATTCAGGCGCAACGTTGAGTACAGAGAACTGTTCGTCGACAGGCGTACAACCAGCCATTGCAGGATTGGTGAGGCGAAGCAATTCTCCATCACAGACAATCTGCAGGGAACCGGCCTTGGTCTGGGCTTCTGCGCAGGCTTCTATCGGAGCACCCCGAAAATAATATGCCTTTCGCCTGTTGCCGACAATACCCCAATGTATTTCTCCTGCCGACAGGCCCACTTTCAGACCGATCTGGTGTTCCGACAAAACAGAACCCGGATCGGCCTGTTCCCGCTCAAAGCGGGAAATCATGGATTGTGCTGTGTGAATCACCCTCAAAGCAGCAGCCTGGGCTTCCTGAATGTTGTTGAAAGGGAAAATGGCCGTGAAACTGTCGCCGGCGAAATACGGAATGAATCCGCCCTGTTCGTAAACCAGCGAAACCGTTGGCTGGAAGATGTGATTCAGCACTTCAGACAACTCCTCGGCGCCATCGGTACCATGGCGCATAAGCCGGTCGGTGAGTCGGGTAAAGCCGCTCAGATCAGCAAACATCGCACAGGCATTCAAATTGCCCGCCGGGATGTTATTCCGGTAGTTTTCCTGGATAATGTGCGGAAGAAAGTGTCTCAATACTGTCCGGGTTGAAAATTCCGGATGCGAAGGTACAACGAGCAGACGTCTGTTTGCTGAAAATTATAAGACGGATGCGTTAATCAAAACTTATAGCTTTGTTTGACCTTTTTCACTTCAGAAGCTCCGCTGCTTCTGATTTCCAGTATTTCGGGCTCTCCCCTGTAGGTTACTTCACTGGCGCCACTTGCTTCAATTTTCAGTTCTTTGACTGCCCTTACATCAATTTTGGAGGCGCCAGAGGTTTCTATCACGCATGTATCAGCCACCAGCTCAGGCGCAATCACTTCGGTAGCTCCGGAGGTTTCAATATCCAGGTGCCTGCAATCTCCACGGAGCGTTACGTCAACTGCGCCGCTGCTTTCCACCTTTGCTTCACCGGCGCTGATTTCCAGATCTGTGCGGACGGCCCCTGATAATTCCAGGTCAAGACGGGTACAGTTCAGTTTGTTTTTGGAGTGAATTTCCACGGCGCCGGAAACTTCCAGCCCCTTCAACTCCTGAACAGTGACATATACATTGATCGTTCCAAGGTCAGAAATTCTGAATTTTTTCCATCTGACCGACAATTCCAGTGTTTCACCGAACTGTTCGATTTTAATAGCGTCCTGATTTGTGCCGTCTTCCGTTTCCACCCTCACATCACACATATCGCCCTGGGTAATCCAGACTTTCATGGCTGATGAAATTTTCAGTCGGGTAAAATTCTCACGGAACACGACGTCTTCTTCCGGCTCATCTTTCAGTTGCACCGGAACTGGAGCGTTTTTGACAGGCTGCCTGTCAAAAACGATTCCGGGGATAACAGGAATCGTTTGTATTTCGGCCATCCGGGTGGCCTGAGGCTGTACCGGGGCCAGCAACGGTTTTTCAATTGACTCCAGGCGCACAGGTTCTGATTGAGCGACCGGGGGAGTTATAGTCTGTCGGGGCTGTTCTGCTACAGGCACTGGCATTTCGGGTACGGATTCACCCGTTTTTTCGGAGGGTACAAAATGCGTGTAAACAGCAATTCCTATGATGGAGGCAATAGTGGTGATCATGGCAATTCCTTTGAAAGTGAAAAATGATTTGATTGACAATCCGGAACCGACAGATTGTGCAGCGTTGCCTACCCACGCGGATACATCATCCGGAGAGGTTTCGGGAGGCATTTTTCTGACCTCCCGGAAAAGTTTGTCAAGTTGTTCTTCGTTCATGTCACAGCGACTCGTTTACGGTGGTCAGGATCTGCAGGTTGGCAAGCAGCTGCTGGCGGCCGCGCAGCAGGCGTTGCTTCACGGCAGATTCGCCGGAAGATTGCATCTCCGCAATTTCCCTGATGGAAAAACCAGACAATTCGAACAGGATGATGGCCTCCCTTTGCGCTTCAGGGAGCTTTCCGAGTGCCGCATACAAAAGATCTCTGTTCATCAACGCCTCTGCATCGTTGCAATCGGCCGGGGCATGATTCAGGATACCTTCGTAAGCAGCCAGATAATCCTCTTTTTTCTTTCTGTTGCTGTTCGACAGCAGCCGTATGGCAATACCGCACAGGAACGACAGGAAAGCATCAGGATTTTTCAATTCATTCAGCCGGTTGAAAGCTACGACAACAGTGTCCTGCATCAGATCCTTCCAGTCCGTCTGTCCGTAGGCGCGCGCCTGACAGAACCGTTCGAACCGCGCATGAACGGGTTCGTAGAGGCTCATAAAAATTATCCTTCTGTCTTCCGTCATGCTTGCTGGCAGCGTGTCTGTCGGTTACATCGGGTAAGTGTAACGGCCGGCCCTGAAAGTTACTTCTTGTCAGAATAATTTTCCGGAAGCTTTGCGCAGGGCGAGATCGGCGAGCAGCAAGTCGCCTGCCGTCTGCAGCCAGTTGAATTCTTTTTCTCTGAGTGCGGTTTGTGCACTCAGTATATCGGACGGGAGTCCGGCGCCACCTTTGAGACTGTTTGATACAAGTTCCAGATTCTGGCGTGCCAGATCTATATCATCTTTCCGGACAACGAGTTGCTGTCGGGCGGTAAGGAAAGCCGTTCGGGCCTGCTCATACTCCCAGCGGGCCTGGTTCAGAAATTCTTCCTGCCGGGCTGCGTTGTATTGTTGCCGGAGGGTAATCGGCAATTGCTGCTTCTCTTGCTCCCGGTAAGCGGAAACGGGTATTTTCATCTGCAGTCCGATATTTCCGTTGGAGAACCAGGAGTTTTCAGCAACGAGTGGTACATCGTTGGTGAGGTTGTTCATACCAAAGAAGGCGAAAGCGGAAAGTGTTGGTTTCAAATTCGCCTTTTCGGTTTCCAGGCGGAGTTGTTGCAGTCGGTTATCCAGTACAAATTGCTGTATTTCGGGGCGGCTTGCTGCAGCCGACACAGCATCGAAGGATGGTGGAGTCGTTTTTTCCAGCGGTGACAGCGCTTCGGCGAGAGTACCCTTCACAACTGCCTCTCCGGCCCTCCCGGGGGGTACACCCATCCAGTAGAGCAGCGTTTCTGTACTGCGTTGGCGACCTCCTTCAGCTTGCTCGAGTTGTATCCGGGCGTTATTCAGTTGCATTCGCGCGTTGATAACGGCCGATTCGGTTGCTGCACCACCATCTCGTCTGTTCAGGGCGTCTTTCAGCAATTCGTCTGTTTTACGATAGTTTTCCTTCAGAAAACTGGTCTCCTCATTGGAAAGCAGCAGGGCATACCACGCTTTGGTGAGTTCCAGTGCTATATTTTGCCGGTTGAGGGTGTGATTATTCTCTGTAATATCTCCCTGAAAAACCTGCTCGCGAATCCGGGCGTTCAGACCTGCATCGTACAAACTTTTGGTGGCGGTAACCCCTGCAGTAGCCTGCCACCATGTTCCGAAGCGGATGGCGCGGGTTTCGTCGGTTGGATTCTGTACATTAAACTGACCCACAGGAACGACACTGGCGGGCAGAAACGGATTGGCCTGCATATCCAGGCTGCCATTCAGTTTCAGATTTTTCTGAAGACGGGCCCTGTCAACCTGTGCTGCATTGATCTGATTTTCGATCCCGAATGCTCTTTCGGACGGCTGGTTTTCAAGCGCCGATTTCAATGCCTGCTCCAACGTGAGAGCGTTCAGATCCTGAGCGTACAATTTTCCCGTCAGACAGAACACCGTCAGGAAACTGTAAAAAGCCGGACGAATAAAGACGTATTGGAAAAGCCTCATGCAAGTGGTATTTTCAAATAGAAGGTAAAGTTATCCTCTGAATACGGCAGCGGGTTCCACACCGTTGATACGCCGGAGTGCGAACACGGCTCCCGACAGCGCAATAAAAAGAGTGATGGCGAACATTACGAGAATCACGGGCCAGCTGAACTCAAACGTGAGTCCGGAGGATTTGACACCCCTCCGGAAGCCTTCCAGCAAAGCGTAGGCGATACAAAAGCCTGCAACAGCAAAAATAGCCGCCTGTGTCAGGATAAGCCTTCGCACAAAACCATTACTGGCGCCAATTGCCTTCAGCGTACCGTAATCACGGATGCGGTCGAGGGCAGAGGAGTACATGGTGAGTCCGATGATGAAGAAGCCGGATATGATAGCAAAAACAATCAGCGTGCCAGTACTTGCGCCGATACCGGTAGAGCCGAGTGTATAGGCTACCGTTGACCGGGAGAAATCGTTTCTGATCCAGGCCCGGACACCGTAAATATGGCGATTTATTTCGTCACGCACACGGGCCGGGTCGTACCCGGGCTTTACATTGACGATTACAGCCGAGATATCCGTTCCGTTTCTGTTGCCGAAGTAATTGGCCCTTTCGAGCGTGGTATAAACCGTATTGCCAGCGAACCCGCGCAAATTATCAGTGATGGCATTTATCACTGCTCTCTTGCCGTTAATTTCGAGTTGCGTGCCTACTTCAGGTTTCATGCCATATACGGCCGCGTCATAAAAATCGGCTGTGATAGCGTTTTCCGTCTCCAGATTCGAGAGGGAGCCCGACTTGATTTTATCGGGACGGGGTCCTGCGGCAAAGGCTGGCACTTCGGATCCGATCATCAGTACCGGGCTTGATTTTCCGTTGGGCATTACTGCGGTTCCGTTCGCCAATGTTACACCGTAAGCGGCAGCCACACCATCAATACTCCGGACTTCCCTGACCTTGCGTATATCCAGCAGCCCCAGAGAATTGGCATCCTGTGTTTTGGCATCCACCACCCAGATATCGCCATTTGAATTATCTACGAGGGCCGACATGAGGCCTGTCAGGAAAGTAAAAATACCAAATTGTTGTCCGATCAGGAAGGTGCTGATTACAATACCGACAACAACGCCGATACTTTTTGCGCGGTCGAACCGAATGAATCTGAGAGCAGTTCTGAGCATGGATTTACAATTGAATAGCGCATTCGACGCGTGCGTTCAGCAGCAGATTTTTCGGATCGTCGAGCAGGATTTTTACTTCCCGTACCCGGCGATCCTCCATTTCGCCCGGTGTTTCGGCGAAAAGTGACTTTTTCTTGAGAAGCGGCGCGGCATAAACAACCTTACCGTAGGCCAGTTCCTTGCCGGTACCGATTTCCCGGATAACAGATTTCTGATTTTCCTCCACTTTATCGGCGAGCAGTTCATCAATTTCACACCTGACGATCGTTCGGCCTTCGGGAGCCAGCTCGGCGAACTGTCCCTGGGGAGGCAATGCATTGCCGGCCTGGGTACTCACACTGAGGATTCGACCATTAGCCGGAGATTTCACTGACCGGAGCGCCAGTTCGCGTTCTGCGACGGTGAGTTCGCTGCGGAGCTCCTGCAGGCGTGTGCGACTCACCTGCGCAGCTGCACGGAGCCGTTCGCAGGCAGCCTGCTGATTCCTGACCTCGAAATCGGCATTATCTTTATTTTGTTCAGTTTCTACGCGTGTTTCGAACAACTTTTGCACTCTCCGGGCATTTTTCCCGAGATTTTCGAGTCTGATCTGTGCTTCAGCCTCAGCCTTTTCATCTGCAGTAACCTGCGCCTCCTGCGTAGCCATGCGGGCGCGCACCTGCGATACACGGGCGGACGCCACACTGCTTTCCAGCTCGAGCAGAACAGTACCATTCCGGACGGCATCGCCTTCACGGATATTGAGTCGGGAGACAATTCCTCCATCGTTTGAAGCCAGCGAGATAATATCCTGCTCGGGTTCCACGCGACCGATTCCCACTACCTCGGTAGCCTGAGCGGGAGCACCCTGATAGGAAATGGCTTCTTCCTTCTTTTCTCCATTGCCGCCACAGGCCGCTATACCGCTCCACAGGAAAAAGAGTGCCAGCCTGGTTGAAAAGCCCGAAATTTTGTAAAAACTCATGGTCAGATCGTTGAAAAAATGCATTTTTTAAGAATGTTCGGACTGTGGGGTGAAAGCTTCAATGGAAATCATCCGGCGGGGGAGTGTCGGACACCCTTCCATCGTTGACGTACACCATTTTGTCGGCGAAGGGCCGAAGACGCATATCGTGCGTCACTACTGCCAGGCCAATACCCTGGCGAGCCAGTGCTTTCAACTCATCCATAACGACAGCCACCGATCGGGGGTCGAGAGAGGCGGTGGGTTCATCGCAAAGTACCATGGGAGGATTACTTACCAGTGCCCTGGCAATAGCGACGCGCTGCTGCTGACCTCCCGACAGGTTTTTGGGCAGTTGCCGAAGCCTGTCGCTCATGCCGACCTTCTCGATCGCCTCCTGTGCGCGCTTGCGGGCGGCAGCAACCGGAATCCCCTGAAGCTGAAGGGGCAGCATGACATTTTCTTCAGCAGTAAGAGGCTGAATCAGATTGAAATTCTGAAAAACAAAACCGATATTGTTGAGTCTGAGTGTGGCAAGCTGTTTTTCAGACAGCGAACTGGCAGTCTGGCCACCCACGAGAACCCTGCCCTCTGTCGGGTAGATCACACAACCGAGCAGGGAAAGAAGCGTTGTTTTCCCGCTCCCTGAAGGGCCGATAATCAGCGTCAGTTCGCCCTTTTTCAGGGTGAAATCGGTGGGATAGAGCGCCGTTATGACCTGATCGCCTGTTTTGTACTCTTTGGATGCGCCCTGAAGTTGCGCTACTATATCTGATTGCATAACTGAATTTTCAGGCTCTGAATGTCAGGTTATTTTTCACTTTGTGACGCTCTTCATCGCGCATAATCCGGTTGGTTCGGATATCCTCTTCAATTCTTCTTGCGTGTAATCTCCACCAGTAAACAGCAGGGATGATATTCCCGCAGTGGGTTTCCAGTCTGTAAGACAACTCAATGTTGGGATTCTCTTTTCCATTTATTATTCTGCTCAACTTGGTGGGATGAACATCAATTTCATCGGCAAAAGTTTTTTGACTCCTCCCGATCAATTGCACATAACGCTCCAGAATCATCGAAAAACAATAAGTCTCTTCAAAGATGTTCCTTTCAAAGTAATCGCGTAATTCCAGTTTCAGTTGCATTAACCCGGCCAACAGGTTCTGCTCTTCAGATCGCTCCTGAACAGACTGAAGCCTCATTTTCAGGATTGATTCACCGGACTGATCTTTTTCATCTCTGTCTGACGCATCCATCGGGAAGACATATCCCTCTGCAATTTCCTGATCGGAAAATGCCTTGCGCAATTCGCGATATATTCTTTCTGAATTATTCATCTCCAATGTATTTATCGATGAGATTTTTCGATGTTGACAGCTCAACCGCAAGCAGATTCCCAAACGGCCTGAAGCCATATTTTTCCTGATAAAGCAACGAAAGAACAGTTTTGGGTTTAAGGGAAACAAAGCCTCCGTACCCTTTTTTAAAAGATAACGCACAGGCAAAGGCAATCAGGCACCCTGCAACATTGTCAATTTCTTTAGACTTGCCAACATTCAATTTTGACACTTCCAGCAGGTTAATGTGTAATCTGAATTCACCAGGATAATCACTCAGCCCAATCAACCCCAGGATGTAATCATGATCATGACGGAGACAGAGTTTGTACTTTTCGCGCGCTGTTTCAGCATACCAGTCAAAAATGAACTCGTTACTTGTTCGAATAGAGTAGAAATCCGACAAGTTTACCTCAACAATCTCGACATCAATTAACTCAGCCGAACCCCTGCGAATTATTTTCATTTGTTCATCAGTAATAGACGAAGACAACGGCAGACAAACATTTATTGAGCCGCCATTGTTGCAAAGATACAATACAATTTACAAAATTCGTAAATTCTTGATGTCGTCTCCTGAATTATACAGTCCTGTTTCGCTCCGTCACCACAATTTTATAGCCCATGCAACCTGTTGACACCAAAGCGCGTCATGTCAGCCAGTTATGAGAATTTCAATCCTTATCCTCGTCATTTCCATTGGCATTCCGGCCTGCAAAGACCGGAATGTCAATCAGGGCGACAACGTAATTTGCATTCCTGCCAGTCTGCAGGATGGACTGATCGCCGCCTATACCTTCGGTGGCGGCTCTCTGAATGATGCCACACTCAGCGGTAATAATCTCACAAAATCCGGCCCGGCCACCCCTGCAGCAGACAGGGGCGGAAATACCAACTGTGCTTATCAGTTTGTCAATGCCGGCAATCTGCCCTCTTTTCTTGCCACGAGCCAGACAGGCTTTTTGAATGGATTGTCTGACTTTTCAGTTTCAATCTGGTATAAACCGACCGGAGCGAGAGGCGGTGGAGACTTCGAGGTAATATTGAGCCGCGGGAGCCAGGGGCATTGTCCGGATCGGCGGGGAGAATGGTCGGTGGGGTTATACGATTGCAGGCGAGCGGTATTCGGGCACGACAACTCTGTTTGGGCAGACTTTACCACCCCTTTCTTAGACACCCATTGTCAGGATGAAATGAACAACCTGACAGACAAATGGCATCACGTGGTGGCCGTCAGGCAGGGAAATGCTTTCAAAATATACTTCGATGGAGTTTTGAACGGAACGGCAACGGGCGCAGCGAATTGCGGTAACAACACCTATCAGGCACAGGACACCGGCGATTTGTTCTTCGGCACCGATTTCAATGGTTCAATAGACGATGTACTGGTGTACAACCGGGCACTTTCTGACCAGGAAGTGATTTTGCTGTTTGGGCTGGAGCCCTGCTGCGAGTAGTATTCCGATCCGGTAACGGGGGATAAAGAGACCCTTTTAATTTGTACTTTTGCGGCATGGAATTGTATTTTCTGTGTGCATTTGCCTTCCTTGCCGGGCTCGTTGACAGTATTGTCGGAGGGGGTGGATTAGTACAGATACCAGCTTTTTTCATTTTATACCCGCAGCTGAGTGTTCCCAATGTGGTCAGCACAAACAGGCTGGCTTCTGCGGCCGGAACATCGGTAGCCGCACTGAACTATGCGAAAAGTGTAACTATCCCCTGGAAAACAGTCCTGTATGCCGGTATAACAGCCTCTGTGTGCTCCTATCTTGGTGCTACCGTACAGAGTTTACTTCCATCCAGTGTGTTGAAACCAGTCATATTGGTACTGATTGTGCTGATAGCTGTTTACACCTTCCGGAAAAAAGATTTCGGACACCATGAAAACCTGAACGTTACAGAGGACAAACTTCCCTTTTGGGCCGCCGGAACCGGGGCACTTCTGGGGTTTTACAACGGATTTATAGGCCCGGGTACCGGCAGTTTGCTGGTTTTTGCCTTTGTCAGCATCATCGGGTATAATTTTTTGAAGGCGTCTGCCATTTCCAAAGTGATCAATGTAATTTCAGACGTTTCTTCACTGATCTTCTTCTTTATTCACAAGACCATTATTTTCAAACTGGCATTTCCCATGATGGCGTGCAACGTGGCCGGATCATATCTGGGAAGCAGACTTGCTGTTTTGCGCGGAAATGCTTTCATCCGCAAAGTTTTTCTGGTGGTTATCTCCGGCATTGTGGCGAGGTTCGCCTGGGATGTTTTCGGGGGCATCTAAACAAAATAATATGTCATCAATCATTGCCCATTATTTTCCGAAGCTGACTGCAGAGCAGTTGTCAAAATTTGATCAGCTTGTACCCCTGTATGCAGAGTGGAACGAAAAAATCAATGTCGTTTCGAGGCAGGATATTGAAAATCTCACGGAAAGGCACATACTTCACTCGCTCGCAATTGCCTGTGTGATTGGCTTCAGTCCCTCTGCGAAAATCATGGATCTGGGCACGGGTGGCGGCTTCCCGGGCATTCCGCTGGCCATTTTTTTTCCTGAAACACAGTTTACACTCGTGGACGCCACCGGAAAAAAAATAAAGGTGGTGGAGGAAGTGGCACAGGCACTGGGGCTGACAAATGTAACGGCCATTCATGCCAGGGCTGAAGACCTCAAAATGATCGGGCAGTATGATTTTGTACTGTCACGCGGTGTAGCACCACTGGAGAAACTGTTGTTTTGGGGGAGAAAATTCCTGAAAAAGAAACATATACATGCCTTGCCCAACGGCATTATCGCGCTGAAAGGGGGAGACCTGAGGCCCGAGATCAGCGCTCTGCCCGGGAAAGGAGGTAATTACACCGATATATTTCCCATACGCGAGTTTTTCCGCGAGCCCTTCTTCGAGGAGAAGTATGTGGTGTATGTTCAGGGTTAAACCCTGCGCGGATCCGGAATTACCTCGGCCACTACAAAAATACTTCCGATTACTACGATGAGATCATCGGGCGCTGCGTTTCTTTTTGCCGCTTTCAGGGCATTTTTTACAGAACTGTAGGGCCTGCCGGACAATCCGAGTGCAGAAGCCTGTTGTGCCAGTTCGTGCGCATCCAGTCCGCGCGGAATGTTGGCCTTGGCAAAATAATATACAGCATCCCCGGGGAACAGAGCAAGCACCTTGTCGGCGGGTTTATCATTAACGAACCCTGTAACAATACGCAACTTGCGGTATGGCCAGTTTTTTATCCGGTTGAAAGCCGTTGCAACACCTGCTTCATTGTGTGCGCTGTCGCAAAGGATCGTTGGAGAATGACCAATTACCTCCCAGCGACCCATAAACCGGGTGAGGCGCTTGAGATTCTTCATTCCTGCTTTCAGCGCATTTTCGTCAATTTCGGGGAAAACAGCTGTCATTTTCTCCCATGCCTGCAATGCTGTAGCCACATTTTTTTCCTGAAACGGACCGCCCGCCTCCACTTCAAGGTCATTCATCCAGGCCTGACCGCCCCTGGAAACATCATAGAAAGTACGTATGTTTCGATCCTGAATAACCTCCCTGGAAGGCATCGCATTGAAATGCTGATCGGCAAAAACAATTTCGGATCCGGTTGAGCGGGCCTTTTCCAGAAATACAGGCGCCGACTCGGGATGTGTTTCGCCGATGACAACAGGAACTCCGGGCTTTATGATACCGGCCTTTTCGCCAGCGATCAGCGGAAGTGTATCACCGAGCATGTTCATGTGATCGTAGCTGATATTGGTGATCACACTCAATTTCGGGGTGATGACATTGGTACTGTCCAGACGGCCACCGAGACCAACTTCTATGATAGCTATATCCACTCGCTCGCGCGCGAAATGATCGAAGGCCATTGCGACACATAACTCAAAGAAAGAAGGCTGAACTTCTTCAATCCTGTTTCTGTGAGATGTTACAAAATCAACAACAGCCTTTCGGGGGATATAACTGCCATTGACTTTTATTCTCTCTCTGAAATCGCGGTAATGTGGACTTATATACAGGCCCGTTTTCATTCCTGCAGCCTGACAGATAGCGGCGAGTATATGACTTACAGACCCTTTTCCGTTGGTGCCGCCGACATGTATTGCAGGAAATTTGGTGTGCGGATCACCAAGGTACGTGGTGAGCGCCAGTGTGTTGGTCAGGTCTTTTTTGAATGCTGCAGCGCCCACTCTGTGGAACATGGGCAACTGTGCATAAAGATAATTTAACGTTTCAGTGTAAGTCATGAAAAGTATCCCGGCAGTTGACAGGGCAAAGAACCGCATAAAAACCCTGTCAGAATTAATCTGTTCAGGGTTAACACTAAAATTGACTAAAATTTGATCTTTGTCCCTGAATCAGCTCCGGCAAATCATCTATTTTGCGGGAGAATTAACAAATCCCTCCAATGAATATTCTGATTGTCTGTGATTCCAAAATGCCGGTTTCTCCCTACGATGATAAAGGCAGGCAAGCCTGGTGGCTTGGCTCCGCCCTGTCTGAAGCGGGCCATACCGTAACCTTTCTGCTTCGTGAGGAGGTGGCCTGTTCTTTTGCCAGAATACTGACCATGCAGGACAAAAAGCCGATATCAGGGCAAATTCCGGAGAACACAGACATTGTCCATTTTCACCACGAGCCCAAAACTGATCCCGGAATACCATATCTGATTACGCTACATGAAAACAGTATGTCACCGCGGACATTCGACCGGAACACCGTGTTTTTGTCTCACAGCCACGCTCAGTTACATGGAGGTTCGGTCTTTGTTTATCCCGGTATGGATTTCAGTGCCTACACCCCTCCCGATTTTTCCGCCAAGCGAATCTGGTTTCATTTTCTGGGGAGTGCCGCAGGAAAGGGCCGGAACATTCGCGGAGCAATTGATGTAGTTAAAAAAGCGGGAGGACGGCTTCATGTGGTGGGCGGCACGAGGGTCAACTTCAGACAGGGGTTTCGCATTCCACTCAGTCCGTCGGCAAGATTTCATGGTCTGCTGAGCCCTGATGGCCGTGATTCGATCCTCAATTCATCGAAAGGACTCATTATCCCATTATTGTGGCAGGAGCCTTTCAGCTTGTCGGTTGTAGAGAGTTTGTATTACGGCTGCCCGGTGTTTGGTACTCCTTACGGCGCTTTGCCCGAGCAGTTGGGCAGGAAACCGCAGCTGCGGCAGGGCGCTTTCCCTGCCAGCGGCTCTATTGAAGCATATTATTCCGAATATGGGAGTCTTTCAGTAAAAAAAGCCGAATTGATTGACGCAGTGCGGGCATCGGGAGATTTTGATCAGCGCCAATGCCATGAGTATGCCGTGTCCAGATTTTCATCAAGGCGTATGGCCGAGGATTATGTCAAATTGTACGAACAGGTTCTTACGGGGCTCCCGCTGCATAAAGAAGCACCTGCTACCAAAGGCATAGAAGACAACCTGCTGCCACTAAGCTGAAAAACCGGAAAACAATAACCGTAATTCAACACAAGAAGGCCACCCCGCAGCAAGCAGGGTGACCAATATTTTATTGACGCAAAGCAGCAATTACTTGCCTCGAAGTGCGCGCGGGATTTCGATAGACGCGATCGGAACCGCCGGTTGATTAATGATATCAACACCTTCCTGGGTAGCGATATCACGGACGCGAAGAGTAGAACCGAGTTCCATGGCTGAAATATCTGCGGTTACCTCGTCAACAGCCATTTCAGGTGTAGTCAGGATGCTCACAGAGCGCATGCGAGGCATAAATTTGCCGCCTTCTTTTACGCCTTTCGACTGTCCGACGAAACGAACGGGCACTGTTGCCTTGAACTTGACGCCAGGTACAAGGGCCAGGAAGTCAAGGTGCAATACACCTTCCGTAACGGGGTGAAACTGAATGTCTTTCAGAATAGCCTTGTACGTCTGACCATCGAGCGAGATTTCTACCATTTTGAACTTGGAGGTATAAACCAAATGGCGAATATCCGGAGCGTTAATGGTGAACTGAATAGCTTCACCACCACCACTTTTGTACATGATGGCAGGAATATGACCTGCGCGACGAATCTTTACCGTCTCTACTTTACCAGAACCAGCTTTGGGATGGCCTTGAATTGCAACGATTTCCATTGTATTGAGCGATGAGTTGTAATCTTTTTCAAAAATGCCCGCAAAGGTAGCCTTTTTCAGAAAGTTTACAAATTAAATGTGTATTTTGAAGTAATTTTATGAAAACACCCTGACTACAGGCACCTGATCAGCGCTTTGCAAGGTAATAAAGGGGCAGTCCAATACCTACTATCGCCAGTCCGGGCACTGTAAACTCTGGCTTGTTGATGAGCAGGTTGAAGGTAAAAGCAGCAGCCATGATAATATACAGGGCAGGCAGGTACGGGTAACCAAAAGCTTTGTACGGGCGTTCAATATCGGGTCTTTTCTTCCGGAGGATGAAAATTCCTGCCACTGTCAGGATATAGAAAAGCATGACAGCGAACATTACATAATCGAGCAGGTCGCCGTATTTCCCCGAAAGGCACAGTACGGAGCACCAGACAAATTGAATCCAGAGCGCAAATTCAGGAACTCCATTTTTATTGAGCTTCTTCATTTCTTTGAAAAAGAGCCCGTCGTTCGCCATGGAATGATAAACCCGTGCTCCCGACAGGATCAGTCCGTTGTTACAGCCAAATGTGGAGATCATAATCATAACAGCCATTACTGCGGCGCCTGCTGCACCGAGCATGGCGGTCAGCGCCGCTGTTCCCACTCTGTCCTGTGTAGCAAACTGAATTCCGTTTTTCATGATATCAGTTCCTCCTGTTCCACTGTAAAAAGGAAGCACCGAGAGATAGCTGAGATTTGCCAGAAGATAGAGGATCGTGACGGCGAGAACACCCAAAGCCAGTGCGAGTGGTACATTCCTTCTGGGATTATCAATTTCACCGGCAATAAACGTTACATTATTCCAGGCATCGCTCGAAAAGAGAGAACCCACCATAGCAATACCAATAGCAGAGAGAATGGCAGACAAACCAACTGGAGACGGCACTCCTTCCAAGCCGTTGAAATTTCCGAAGTTGAGCGAAATGACATCGCTGTTTCTGAAAATCAGAAGACCCAGCAAAATGAGCAACCCAAGCGAGAGACCTTTGGCGGCAGTAAGAATATCCTGTATGAAAGCGCCTGTTTTGAGTCCGCGGGTATTCAGCCAGGTGAGTACGAACAGCGAGGCAATGGCAAGAAGCTGAGCGGCTGAAATATTCAGTTTCCCCAGACTGAACAGGATATTCTCGGGGCCAAGTGCAGGTACCAGCACTCCGGTGAATTTGGCAAAAGCTACGGCAACAGCCGCAATTGTTCCGCACTGAATGACGGCAAACATGGCCCATCCAAAGAGGAAAGCAACCATTTCACCATACGATTCCTTCAGATACTGGTATTGACCACCAGATTTGGGGAACATCCCTGCAAGTTCACCATAGGAAAGTGCCGCAATCAGCGTCATTACTCCGGTAATAACCCATGCCAGCAGTAGCAGGAAAGGGCTGCCCAAAACGCGACCCATGTCGGCACTTACTATGAAAATACCGGAGCCGATCATGCTGCCCGATACAATAAAAGTGGCTGTTCGAAGACTCAGTTTTTGAGTGGCTGCCGGTGATTGCTCCATACAAGTGTTCTGTTAAAGGTTATGAACAAATTCTGATTCGGGGTAATCGGCCGGCAAGATATACAGTTGGTGGAATTAATCCATCAGTAACCAGCGCATACCCTGAGCGGGAATGGTGACTTCAATGTTGATTTCATAGTCCCGCGAAACTTCACATGTCGTTTTGCGACCCTTTTCATCAGTGAGCGATACCGATTTGTGAAGACCGGTATAGTAAACCGGCAGCTTCAATTGTCTGGTTATATTCTCTTTCAAAGGATTGAAGAGCAAAACAAAGCCCTTTTCTTTCAGGCCGGGATTTACATGCATGATTCCGTCCCAGTCACGACCATCGGGCCTGCGGAGATGAATTACATCCGAATTGAGTATCTCCCTGTATTTTTTATACCAGGATATAACTGACGTGACCATTTCTTTAGTTTTGTCTGTATCGTAGAGTCGGGGGCCCCGGTAGCATGCCTGGGCTCCGGCTCCGTAATTCTGCATCATTAACGTCCTGTACACATCAAGATGTTCCTCCAGCGGCTCGATAGTGGCCGCCTCACCGCCGCCGTGGTATTGTGTGAGCGGAACAAACATCCAGCCCATGGAGGGAGCCTTTTCCCAGGTGCCATCATACACGTGCTGGCGATTCATGACCACCTGCTCTTCCCTCGGAAGGCTGAAATTGGTTTCCCGATAACCCATGGCTATCTTGTGAGTTCCGTCCAGGAAATACCAGTCAGGCGCGTTGATGTAAATACCCCTTTCATTCATCCAGCGATAAAGTCCCTTCTGCATTTCCATCTGCCTCCACTGCGAATCGTCGAGACCTTTGTGGCCCGGGTGTGTTCCGGACGCGCAGACATCGCCTGGATAGGGGCCATCATTTTCGAAGATATCGAAGCCGGTTCCCTCAAAAAACTTGCGTAAACTGGCCAGATAAGCCAGTCCCCATTTACTTCCCATGCAGGGAGCATTGCCAAAAAAAGCCCCTTTGTCGGGCAAACCCGTTACAGGGTCAATTACATCATCCTCGTCGCTGATTCTGCGGCTGCTGAAAAGAGAATAACCGCCCAAACCGACTCCCTTTGAGTGGGCGTAATCTGCCAGTTCCCTGAATTTTGATATGTTGGTTTCGCTGGTATCCTCCATATTCAGTCCGGAACCAAAAGACAGAATAACCATTTCATAGCCGGTTTCAGCGCATTGGTCAACGGCTTTCCTGACTACAGCCGGGTCGGTAGTTGTCAGGTGCATGAATATCGGATTTTGAGTTGCCCAGGGTGCGATAGCGCGGTACATCCTTCTTCGCGCCAATCCGGAACGTTCACGATCGTAGGAATCGAGCAAAAGCTCCCAGGTGCGAATACTTTCCAGGGTGTCTCCCCGGCGAAGTGTCACCCCCGGACCAATTGCAGGATACACTTCAAGTACGCAGGGTGTATTATAGTCGTAATTCACCTGCGAGGTGTATGTCGAATCAATAATCCAGTGTGTACTCTGATCGCTTAGCTCGGCGCGCAT
>JBDLWO010000197.1:0-21815 GCA_039804245.1 Bacteroidota bacterium | reverse complement strand
TGGGTTGCCGATGGCTCTGTACTTTTCTCCATGGGTCCCCTGCCCGATGGCACCAACAATATCGGAGAATTTCTCGCAATCGTACATGCGCTCGCGCTCCTGAAAATGCAGGGCAAACCCGACCTGCCCATATATACCGATTCGGTAACGGCCCAGGGGTGGGTGAAAAAAGGCAGGTGCAACACCAAACTGGCACCTACACCGGCAAACAAAAAAATATTTGAACTGATTGACCGTGCCGAAAAATGGCTGGCCACCAACAGAATTACGAACCCTCTGTTAAAATGGGAAACCGAATCCTGGGGAGAAATACCTGCCGACTATGGCAGAAAAGGATAAAAACCGGACGGCAGAGACCCGAACTGGCCGGAAAGGCAAGATGTGGGAAAGTGCATTTCAAGTAGAGGGAGATAAAGGCCATAGTCTGCAGCCTCCACCGCCGGCATTTCTTTTTTCTTGAGACAGCCTGAGGGGTATGACCAAATAAATGAGTCAAAATAATGACCATACCCCACAGCAGGCGCCACTACAATGGATTACGCGGAGCAGGCTTCACAGTCGGGATTGTCAATGCTGCATACCCTGCCGACAGCAACCGGCTCAGGTACAGACATTTCGACCACCCCGGAAACAGGTGCCTGGGCAGAGATGGTGGCGCTTACCACCGGATCGGCAGTAGAGGCATTCACAAATTTCTGCTGGTGTTTTCCGCTGAGCGTGAATTTGATAGGATCTGTTGCCGCCTTTGAACGCAGGTAATACATTCCGGTCTTCAGACCCTTCTGCCACGCATAGAAATGCATGGAGGAAAGTTTGGCGAAGGTGGGGGCCTCCATGAATACATTCAGGCTCTGACTCTGGCATATAAATGCTCCCCGGTCAGCCGACATGTCAATGATTACTTTTTGGCTTATCTCATACGCTGTCTTGTAAATATCGCGTATGTTCTGAGGTATTACTTCAATTCCCTGTATGGAACCGTTGGCAGCCATGATAGCCTCCCGCATCTCATCGTTCCACAAACCAAGCCTGACAAGGTCGCGCATGAGGTGTTTATTCACCACAATGTGTTCTCCCGCAAGCGTACGCCGGGTATAGAGATTGGAGGTATAGGGCTCAAAGCACTCGTTATTACCCAAAATCTGGCTTGTACTGGCCGTAGGCATCGGAGCAACAAGCAGTGAGTTGCGCAAACCATGTTTTTTTACCCGCTCACGCAGAGATGCCCAGTCCCAGCGACCCGAAGGTGTGACATCCCAGAGGTCAAACTGGAATAGCCCCTTGCTCATTGGCGATCCCTGGAAGGTTTCGTATGCCCCGGACTTTTCAGCCAGATCACAACTCTCGGTCACAGCCGCAAAATACATGGCTTCAAAAATATCCTTGTTCAACTGACGCGCCTCTTCACTGTCAAAAGCCATTCCACACAGGATGAATGCATCGGCGAGTCCCTGAACACCCAGTCCGATCGGACGATGGCGCATGTTGGAGTTACGCGCCTCCGGAATAGGATAGTAATTGATGTCTATTACCTTGTTCAGGTTGCGGGTTACAACCCGCGTTATTTCAACCAGCTTGTCGAAGTCGAACTGTCCGTTTACCACATACTTGGGCAGAGCCAGAGAAGCCAGGTTACAAACGGCTACTTCATCGGGGGCGGTATATTCAATAATTTCCGTGCAGAGATTGGAAGAGCGTATAGTGCCCAGATTCTGCTGATTACTCTTCCTGTTGGCCGCATCCTTGTACAATATATAAGGAGTACCCGTCTCAACCTGACTCTCCAGTATGGCAGTCCAAAGATCGCGGGCCTTTACCGTCTTGCGTGCACGCCCCTCTTGTTCATACTGATGGTAGAGAGCCTCGAATTTTTCTCCATAAACATCATACAGGCCAGGAGCTTCGTTAGGACAGAACAGAGACCAGTCGGAGTCGCTCTTTACGCGCTCCATGAAGAGGTCAGAAATCCAGAGCGCATAGAAAAGATCGCGGGCGCGCAACTCTTCCTTGCCATGATTCTTTTTCAGTTCGAGGAATTCAAAAACATCGGCGTGCCAGGGCTCCAGATAAACGGCAAACGCACCCTTGCGCTTGCCTCCACCCTGATCCACATAGCGGGCAGCATCATTGAATACACGCAGCATCGGGATAACACCGTTGGATGTGCCACCAGTGCCTTTGATATACGAACCTGTGGCACGTACATTATGGATGCTGAGGCCAATACCCCCTGCGCTCTGGGAAATAAGTGCACAGCGCTGCAGTGTCTCGAAAATACCGTTGATACTGTCTTCTGTCATGCTGAGCAGAAAGCAGGAGGAGAGCTGAGGCTTGGGCGTGCCGGCATTGAAGAGCGTAGGTGTGGCATGAATGAACCAGCGTTCGCTCATCAGGTTGTAAGTCTCAATGGCAGCATCAATATCGCTGCCGTGTACACCGACAGCCACGCGCATGAACAGGTGCTGCGGACGCTCCACCACCTTTCCGTTCATACGGAGAAGATAGCTGCGTTCCAGTGTTTTGAAGCCAAAGTAGTCGAACTCAAAGTCGCGGTCATAAATAATGGCAGCATCCAGACGCTCCTTGTGCTGCTGCACCAACTGCTGAATATCATCGCTGATCAGTCCGGCGCGGTCTCCGGTTTTGGGATCAATGTAATGATACAGGGCACTTACCACCCTGGAAAAGGATTTATCAGTTTCCTTGTGCAGGTTACTCACAGCGATACGTGCTGCCAGGAGGGCGTAATCGGGGTGAATGGTCGCCATAGTTGCTGCCGTTTCAGCAGCCAGATTATCAAGCTCGACGGTAGTTACACCATCGTACAGGCCCATGATAACCTTTTTTGACACCTCGATCAGGTTTACATAGTTTGTATCGAGGTTATAAGTGAGTTTGCGGAGTCGCGCCGTTATCTTGTCGAATGACACTTCCTCCTTGCGACCGGAACGTTTGACTACTTGCATCATAGTTTGAAATGGTTTTTATAGTTTTTCGAGCGTTGCGCCCTGCCTTCCGACAAGGCGCTTATCGCTCTTGACGGTCATGCTGCCGTTTCATCCTCAACGCTGGCATCCGGCGCATTTTTTTTGACAGATTCTATACCGTTATCGCGGCCAGCCTCACTTTCATACATCTCGCTGCTTCCTATTATCTGGCCGTTGCCGGCTTTCAGGTTAAAGTAAAACTTGCCGTTTGACGACGTAAGGCGCTCAAAACGCGCATCATCAGCAGCATTTGTCTTTACCGACTCAATGCCGTTTTCACAGGATGCCTTTGAAGCATAACCCTGACTTGCCAGAATTATCTGACCGTTACCGGCTTTCAGGCTGAACTGAAAATCGCCGTTTGTACGCTGAGAAATAACAAATTTCCCCATCTTGTTGAATTTTATAAGTTAATGAACTGCTTGTCAGAAATCTGCCTCCATGGAAAACACCTGATCTTCGCGTTTGGCCATGACTCCGGCTTTCTGGTAATCGCCCACCCGTTTCTCAAAGAAGTTTGTTTTCCCCTGTATGGAAATCATGTCCATCCATGAGAACGGATTTGATGTTCCGTAAACCTTGGAAAATCCGAGCGACAACAGCAGGCGATCAGCTACAAATTCAATGTACTGACCCATTGTCTCGGCGTTCATACCTATGAGAGATACGGGAAGCGCGTCCGTTACAAATTCCTTTTCAAAAGATACCGCTTCTGTGATAATATCCTTTACCTCCTGTTCTCCGGGCTTATTCTGAAGCATGGAGAACAACAGGCAGGCAAAGTCAGTGTGCATACCCTCATCTCGGCTGATCAGTTCGTTCGAGAAGGTGAGACCCGGCATCAGGCCACGCTTCTTGAGCCAGAAGATCGAACAAAATGATCCTGAAAAGAAAATACCTTCTACGGCAGCGAATGCCACCAGCCGGTGGGCGAAAGTCGGAGCATTCTCTATCCACCGAAGCGCCCACTCGCCCTTTTTGGCAACACAGGGCAGGTTCTGGAGTGCGTGGAACAGATAGTCCTTCTCCTTGGGGTCTCTTATGTAGGTATCAATCAGCAGAGAATACATCTCGGCGTGAATATTCTCTATAGCCACCTGGAATCCGTAAAAACAACGCGCCTCAGGGATCTGTACCTCCCGCATGAAGTTCAGCACGAGGTTCTCGTTCACAATTCCGTCAGATGCTGCGAAAAAGGCAAGAACGTGCTTGACGAAATGACGTTCATCATCGTTCAGCTTGTTCTCCCAGTCCACCAGATCGGGGTTGAGATCTACCTCCTCGGCAGTCCAGAAAGATGCCTCGGCAGTTTTGTACATCTTCCATACCTCCGGATACCTGATCGGAAGTATCACAAAACGATCCGGATTTTCGGCTAGTATCGTCTCGGTCATGTTGTGGGAGTGTTGTGCCATAATTTGTTTTAACTGGTTAAAAAAGAGTTTTATATCCGCAGACAAGAATTCCTGTCCCCGGGGCATTGTGAGGGAAAGATGAAAGATGAATGCGCTTGATGATGATGCGTACGGCAGCTGATCGTCTCTGACAACCGGAACGAACCGGCCCTGATTTATCCAGCATAACTTTTCACGAGACGTACCCTGTACGGAAAGATATTATGCACTGATACCATAGCAATCAATGCAATGCAAAAGTATGGCAAACCAACATTGAAATTAACGGCTACTTTTCCACAAAATGTTAATAATTTACATAAGTTGCTGATAATCATATATACAAACCACCGTAAATAGTTTTCAACGATGTTAATAAGTTGTGTGGAAAATGTTGGTTACATGTTGATAACTATTTGGAGGGCATTCGGATTTCTGTTCTAAAGGCTTCATAATGAGGGAGAACAGGCAACTTTGGTCGTGTGGATAATTTCTCTTCTTCTTTTTGCCTGGACTGCGTATAGCCATTCGGATACCGGACGAACACCAGCTTTAGGCACAGCCTGAAAACAAACGCGGACATTCCGTAACCGGAACGTCCGCGTTTGTTGAGTACCTGACGGACAGAATCGTCATTGCTTGCCTGCAACACCATCCATCCTGATCATATCGAAAATAATCTCCACAGCCTCTTTGAGCTGGACATCCTTTTTGCGATCCTTGATCCAGCTCTCATTTCTGGCCTGACGGGAAGTGTCACTCTCTATCTGCGGCATATCAGACATCAGATTGCGCACAGTAAAGCCCTCTACCGGACTGAATATATTGTCGAAGCGCCTGGCCTCTTCATCCATGCGGGCATTCCATGCCTCAAATTTTTCTTTTTGCAGCGGATACACTGTCTGATCTTTCAATTTGCGGATTCTGACGGCATTGTCACCAATTTTCCGGAAGGTGGGGTCTGCATCCACTCTTGCAGTACTGTTGAGACGCAACTGATTCAAGTCAGTAATTCTGTAGACCTTCTGGCTGTAGTCCACCGGATCAATAGTTGTAGTCTCCAGCGGATAGTCATTCTCACTTTCCCCGTTCTCCAGCAGATTGTAAAAATCCGGCAGCACGATATCAGGCTCTACACCAACCAGCTGGGTGGTTTTACCAGATACGCGGTAAAACTTTTGCATGGTCAGTTTGGTCTGTCCGAGTGGCTTCACCGACTCGTCCATAGTGGCATTATCCAGATCATAGAAGCGTTGTACAGTACCTTTACCATACGTACGGGTGGACCCCACAATCACCGCCCGGCCGTAATCCTGCAATGCAGCCGCAAGTATCTCTGATGCTGATGCACTCATTCCGTTTACCATGACTACCAGGGGACCATCCCACTGTACACGGGAATCATTATCGGTCATAATTTCCGGACTTCTGTTTCTGCTTTTTACCTGTACAATCGGTCCGTTCTCAATGAAAAATCCGCTCATCTGGACAACATCCCGGAGCGAGCCACCTCCATTGCCTCTCAGGTCGAGTATGATACCTCTTACCTGCTCTGCCTTCAGTTTGTCAAGCTCCTTCTTCACATCGGCTGCACAGGAAGTAGCGCCTGCTGGTGTGAAGTCAGCGTAAAATTTGGGCAGAAAAATATATCCTATTTTGTCGGCTCCGTGTACCTCTGTCCCCAGTATGAGGGATTTGGCCAGTCCCTCTTCCATGATTACAACATCACGGGTAATGGTTATGGTGCGTTCGGTTCCATCAGCCTTCTGTACAAACAGTGTAACCTGAGTTCCCTTGGGGCCCCGTATTTTGGATACAACATCGTCTATTTCCCAACCCATGATATCCACGAACTCACCATCGCCAGCCCCCTGGGATACTTTCAGTACCACATCCTCTGCCTGCAGGTCGCCCTGCTTCCATGCCGGACCGCCCGGTACCACTTCTGTTATTTTTGTCTTCTCGCCATCGCTCTGCAACCGTGCTCCTATTCCTTCCAGTTTGCCCGACATCTGTATGTCGAAGTTTTCCTTCTCCTGTGGCGAGAAGTAACCCGAGTGCGGGTCAAACACATTGGTGAACGAGTTCAGATATATTTCCATACGGCGGTTTCTGTCCAGCTTTTTCAGCCGCTTGAACCACTTGTCGTACGTGTCAAGTACTTTCGCACGCATTTCACTCTCCAATGTACTGAAGTCTTTTTTCTCCCCCTTGAAATCAGGCTTGCCCTGCTTCTCCTGCTCGTCGCTGATCCGGTTGAGAACCTCGTACTTCATCCAGCTTATCCAGCGGGAACGGAGTTCCGCGTCGTCTTTGGCCCATGCCAGCCTGTCGCCATCACTCTCCAGCGCGTCATTCACAGAATAGTCCAGCGGACTGGCCAGAGCCTCTCGATACCATACCTGTGTTTTATCGAGCGATTTTTCCAGCAATTGCACCGACAGATCAAAAAAAGCGAAGGTGCCCGCCTGAGCCTCGTCATCGAGCTTCAGCTCATAAGACGAGAGCTGATCAATATCCTGCCTGTTGAAAAAGCGCTTGCCTCCGTCAATATCCTTGAGGTATAAATTGAACACCGACTTCGAAAGGTTGTCGTCTATGGGCTTGGGTTGAAAATGTACCCCGGACAAATGTCTGAGCAATGCCTGCATGAGTGCTGCATCGTGTTCGGGTGTGCCAACCGCCTTTGTGCTGAATGTTCGCTGCACAATAAATGCTGCCCCCAATACTCCAAGGAAGGAGAAGAGGAGCAATGAGGATTTCCATTTCATACTCGATGTGCGTGACTTAAGGTCGGCCTGACGCCTGACGCCAACTGGGAAATATTGCATGCTTTGAATTTTATCTCGCTTTGTGAACTGAGATTCCAATATAAACGCAAAAAACAGGCTTTTATATTTAACAGTTCAAATTTTTGGACAAGTTTAAGATTTAGCCGACAAATAACATCGAAAAAAAGAAAAATCCCGGATTCCTTGCAAAAAGAATCCGGGATCTTCACCATCAAATTTCTTCCGGGAAGTACTCAGCTCAGGTTGAGATGCTTGATTGAGTAGTAGCAAATCGTACCAAAACCAAACGACAGCATGGAATGGAACAACACAAATGCGGTATTTCCGGTGAGGATTCCGATAATAACAGCAGAAAGGAATACCAGCGACATGACACCCTCGGCAATCGTAACCCAGGATATCTTTTTGGCTACATAGGTAGCTTTCTTGAACGACTGCTTCTGCGTATTGATTCCATACTTGGGAGTGCGCACAAACGACGAGGCCTTACCCCTGAAACCTTCTATTACGGCGATGGCATTATACAGCGAGAGACCCATGGAAATGGGCATGAACGACAGGAACAGTCCCCAGAAACGAACCTTCTCCCAGAAAGTGGGCGGTATGGAACGATTGAGCGCAGCTGTTACGTTCGCTGTATAGGATATACCCGCTACGGAGAAAAGTCCCAGTACGGAGAAGGAAAGGAAATGTGTGGATATCCCCAATTCACTGAACGCAAAAGCAAGCGGAATACTGCTTATGGCCGCAACAAACACCCAAAGGAATACGCCGTACGCAAGCAGCTGACTTGTGGCATGAAGTTTTTGCATCATATTGAGCCTGTTGCCGCTTTCCTTCCATATAAGATGGAGCAACTTGCGGGCGTTCTGGGCGCCTCCCTTGTTCCAGCGGAACTGCTGCCCCTTCAGTGCGTTCATTTCTATCGGAAGTTCTGCCGGGCTGCCCAGTTTCTCCAGATACTGGATCTTGTAACCCATGATTTGGGCACGGAAGCTCAGATCAAGATCTTCCGTAAGCGTATCGCTCTGCCAGCCTCCGGCTTCATCAATCACCTTCTTGCGCCATACACCCGCAGTTCCATTGAACTGAAGCAGCAGGTTACCGTATGAACGGCCCGCCTGTTCAACCGTAAAGTGAACATTCAGTTGCAGTGCCTGCATCTTGGTCAGCATACTGTAGTCTGCATTGATATGCTCCCAGCGAGTCTGTACGATACCTACCTTCTCATTCTCGAAATAAGGCATGGTAGTACGCAAAAAGTCGGGACGCGGCGTGAAGTCAGCGTCAAAAATGGCAATAAAATCGCCTTTTGCGCGCGGCATTGCCTCCTGCAGTGCACCTGCCTTGTAGCCCTGTCGGTTCACCCGGTGTATGTGCTCTATCTGAAAACCCTGTGCCTTCAACTCGGCCACCTTGTTGGCAACAATTCCCACCGTCTCATCGGTAGAGTCGTCGAGGACATGAATCTCGAATTTATCTTTTGGGTACTCCTGCTTCGCTACATAGTCTATAATACGCTCCGCAACATACATCTCATTGTACATGGGAAGCTGTACTGTAACAAATGGCACGTTGCTGTCGGCAGAACCGTACTGACGATACGTAATCTCGGGGTTCTCCCTGTGATACTTCTTGTACAGGTACAGAAGATGAAACTGCAATAGCGCATAGAAGGTCACCGCGCTCATACACAAAAAGTATATGAACAGCATCAGGTAGCCGAAGTCAACATAAGCCTGATACTCAAATGCCTCATAAAGTGAATAAATGCCGAACATGATGTCTGTTGATTGAGTTGTTTGATTCGATTGGTTTTGTGTCCACCAGGGATTTTACTCAGAATGGGGAGGTTTTCATCGAAAAAAAATCTCTGAACAACTCCCTGAAAATAACTCCGATAATAATGACGCCCGCAAGTACTGTACCCTTGATGGTGCCCGATACTTTGCTCCTGCCATGCTCTCTTCTTCTGTACCGAACAGGCACCTCCTCACATCTGAGGCGCTTTTTGGCCGCCTTTACCTGCATCTCCACCGTCCATCCAAAATTTTTGTCTTCCATACCAAGGGCCTTCAAACTGTCCCATCGGATGGCTCTGAATGGACCCAGGTCAGTAAATTTCTGACCGAAAAACCAGTGAATGAGCAAAGGCGCAAGCCAGTTGCCAAATCTCTGCGGGAGTGTCATGGCTCCCTCTCCCATCTTCCCCGCCATTCTTGAGCCTATCACCAGATCAGCCCGTCCTTCCACTATCGGCCCGATAACCTGAGTAAGCTCCTCAGGATAATCAGAGTAATCTCCATCCAGGAACACCACTATATCCGGCTGTTCTGACGGAGAAAGTCCGCCAAGGTAACTCAATCCACACAGACAAGCATTACCATAACCCCTTGATGGCTGAACAACTACCTCTGCTCCCGCTTTTCTGGCCTGATCGGGGGTTCCGTCTGTCGAACCATTGTCACATACAATCACTTTGCCAACCACACCGGGGGGTAAATCCCGAATGACCAGACCCACAGATTCAGACTCATTCAGAGCTGGTATCAGCACGCAAACCTTCAGGTTCAGAGACTCCAACACGTTCACGGCACAAAGGTATGTTCCACAGTTAAGAAAAAGTTAAAAATAACCACTGGTCGTGCGTTAAAGTTTTGTAAACGACTGAATTATTTCAATCAGGCATCAATATACTGTTAACAGCGAAGGGGCGCCGGCTTGCACCGGCACCCCTTCGCTGTTAAAACTGAGTTATCTCACGAGTGTTACATCTCCCTTATACAGCAACTTGCGTCCGTCAATCAGGCTTATTTCCGCATAATAGACGAACACGGCCGGCGTCATCAGTCTGCCGTTGTGATACCCTGTCCAGCCGTGTGCCGGGTCATTGGGCTGAAAATTGGAATCGGTAAAGACCATTTCTCCCCATCGGTCGAATACCTGAAAACGATCAATCTGCGCAATCTGCTTATCGCTCGCAAAAATGAAAAACACATCGTTATCGCCATCTTCCTTCCAGGGCGAGAAAACATTCGGAATGTAGATATGAGGCTCGGTATTTACCAGAATAACCACGTTATCGCGATCTTCGCAGCCATCCTTGCTGACTATCCTGACTGTATATTCAACTTTGCTGAATGGCTTGACGTAAGGCGTTAGTCTGTCGTAAATACTGTTACTCCTGAAATTCAGTCCCTCAAGAGGCGTCCAGATGATAGTATCTATGAGCGATACCGGATATCCTGAAGGAAGTGCGGCATTGAGCCTGAGAGAGTCGCCGAGTTCCAGTTCAAAATAGGGCTGTATTGAAATGGAGGGATCCGGAGCACTCGGCACCACGATATCCTCTTCGTATTCGCACCCGTTCATGTCCTGAATGTAAAGATTATATACTCCGGGCTCGATCTGCTCAAAATCAACCTGTTCCACGAAAGTATTGCCTCCATCTATGGAATACAGATACGGGCCTTCTCCTCCCTTTATTTCCGTAAAGCGAATAACCCCGTCATTATCCCTGCAGCCGGGTTTCTTCAGGTCAAAAACGATGTCTGTTGGTATATTGGTGTCGAGCAACACCTGTACATCGTCGGTATTTTTACATCCTGTGGAAGTGTTGGTTACCTGCAGCGTGTAGATACCGGGCTCATTGACAACGGGATTAAGCGTGTAATTCCCCGAAAGGATGTTGCCATCCTGTGTACTCCAGGAGTAAACGTAGTTTTGCCCCGATGAAGAACCTGTGCCGTTGAGGGCAGCTTCCACTATGGTACAGTTAAGTACGGGTGAAGGACCGGCTTCCACGGCGGGCAGTTGAATATTGTCGGTTACTGTTACACTTTGCTGCGAGGAGCAACCATTGGTGGTATTGAGTACGACCAGGCTGTATGTGCCCGATTTGCCTGCCAGACAGTTTGGCCCCGATGTACTCACTATCTGACCATTCGTGGTAGTCCAGCTGTACTGTATGGAAGGCCCCGACTGGGAACCGCTGCCATTCAGCAGTACCTGCGGCACAACGCAGCTGATAATGCCGGGCGACGCTACCGCGACAGCAGGGATCTGGGTGTCTGTATTCACAACCGCGGCATCAGAGGAAGTACATCCGTTGGCTGTGTTGGTTACAGTCAGTGTATAGGTTCCGCCCGATCCTGCCACCGGAGATGGTGTATTGGCGCCACTGATGATCTGCCCGCCTCCGGATGCAATCCACTGATAGGTAAAATTACCGCTCTGCCCCACTACACCGCCGTTTAACTGGGCAGTTGTTACCGCGCAGGTCAGCAGACCGTCGGCGCCCGCATTAACTACAGGGTACAAAATATCCTGTTGTACAGTAACCGTTGCAGATGCCGTACAACCGTTATTCAGATACGTTACAAGCAGGTTGTATACCCCGGGCTGATCAACTGCAGGCATCGCAGGATTGACTGGCTGTATGTAATGTCCGTTACTGGTAGTCCATGAATAATTCACATTCCCCGTACTGCTTCCACCGGGATTGAGCGATACAGTCTGAACAGAACAGGTAAGTACGCCCGGACTGGCAATCAGAGCAACAGGAAGAAGTTGATCCTGCTGAACACTGACTACATCTGAACTTGTACAGCCATTGACAAGATTTTTCACGGTCATCGTATAATTCCCTCCCGTATTTACAGTCGGAGTGAGGGTGTTCGCATTGCCGGTGATATTACCGCCGCTGGAGGCGCTCCAGGACACCGAATAGTTGTTTTGCGGTATTTGTACCGACCCGGCGAGTACCAGCTGGGTGGTAGTGCATGTGATGATGCCTCCTGCCCCCGCATCTGCAACAGGAGGTGCTATATCTTCACTCAAAACAACAAATGCTGTTTTCGTACAGCCATTACTCTGGTCGGTTACAAGCAGGGTGTAGGTACCGGGCTCGTCAACAAGCGGAGAAAGCGTTCCGACTCCGTTTACGATATGGCCTCCATTGGTGGCTGACCACTGATAGGTAAAGTTCCCACCCGTACTGGAGCCTGTTCCGTTCAGATTGAGTGCGGCAAGCTCGCAGGTTAACGAGGGTGCCGGGGCAATAGATGCCACTGGCACGTTTGGCGCCTGATTGATTGTCACCGACGAGCTGGCGGTACAACCATTGACCGGATTTGTGACAACGAGTGTATAAACGCCCGGTTGATCCACCACAGGATTGGGAATATTGGTGGGCGAAACGAAAGATCCATTTACTGTCGTCCATGTATAGTCCAGTGCAGGCGCACCTGATCCTGTGCCACTCAATCCCATCGTCTGTTGTGTACAGGTAAGTGTCTTGTCATCACCTGCATCGGCTACAGGCGCTGCCAGATTTGACTGAACAACAGTAGTCGTACTGGCCGTACAGCCATTTGAAAGATTGGTAACAATCAGATTATATGTACCTGTAGTGGATACCTGAAGGGATGCACCCGGGGACGTCTGGCCTCCGGGCGAAAACCACTGATAAGTGTATCCGGTACCGCTGGAAGAACCCGTGGAGTTAATCGTTACCGCTGGCACAGCACAGGTAATGATACCATCGGGCGCTGCCGAAGCCAAAGGAGGTGTCAGACTGGTACTGACTGCTGCAGTCACTGTATTGGTACATCCATTATTCCCGCTTGTGACCGTAAGTGTATATATGCCCGGTGTGTTTACCACAGGCGCAGGTGTATTGGCACCGGTGACAATATTGCCGCCCTGGCTGGCCGTCCAGGAGTAAGATGTACCCGGGCCGGCGTTACTGCTGCCCTGGATTATCAGGTTCGGAATACTGCAGGTAATTTCTCCGCCAGTTGCAGACACTGCAGGAGGGGCATTGTTTGACAAAACAGACACCACATCGCTCGATGTACATCCGTTGGCAGTATTGGTAATCTTCAGGGAATACGTTCCCGGTGACGACGTCATCACAGAGAGCATTGTATCCGGACCAATAATGGAACCTCCGCCTGATGCTGTCCAGTGATACAGAAATTCCGGGCCTTGCGACGAGCCATTTCCGGCAAGCGAAACAGTATCCGCCAGACAGGTTATGACAGCATCGGGGCCGGCGCTGACCAGAGGCAGACCGGTTTCAGCCAATACACTCACTGTAGCAGAGGATGTACAGCCATTAGTTGTATTTCTTACCAGGAGTGTATAATTTCCACCCTGATTGACCACCGGGGCAAGTGTATTCTCTCCGCTTACTATATTCCCGGGTGAAGCCGACCACTGATACGTAAAATCAGGGCCGACGGAGGAGTTCGTACCATTCAGAGATATGGTGGTGTTCGAACAGGTAAGCATGCCATCGGGGACCGCACTGGCTAAAGGAGGCACCGTATCGGCCGGAACCAAAGCCGTATATATTGTTGAGCACCCTCCGTTATCGGATATCGTGACCGCATAACTTCCTGCGGCAAGATTCCCCAGACTCTGTGCAGTACTGCCATTGAACCACTTGTAACTGTATCCGGGAACCCCGCCTGTTACACTTACATCAATGCTGCCCGCAAGTGGAGCAGAACAGTTGACCCCCTGAACCGTCGCTGCAGGGGTAATCGGATTGGGTGCCACCAGTGAAAATGTCTGTGTTTGTGTACAACCCCATGAATCTGTCACCGTGAGTCTGTACTGACCAGGCAGCAGATTCACAGGATCAGGAATATTGCCAATGGGCACCGGACCTGTCCAGTTATAGGTGTAAGGCGTGCTTCCGCCTGTTACAGTTGTATTGATGGCTCCGTCGGCAGACAAGGGACAGACCGGATTCAACGAAGTTGCGGTGAGCGCGAGATTTGAAGCAGTAACATTGATGGCACCCGCACCTGCGCCCGGGCACCCCAGAGAATCAATAACACTCGCTATCAGATACAGGCCTGGCTGTGTTACCTGCAGCAGGTATGGATTGCTGGTAATATTGGTAATAGGGCTCTGATTATTATAGTTAAGCGAATAGACAAGTTCGAAGGGGCCCGAACCGTTGAAAGTAACCTGTATGGTGGCTGATTGACCCGGACACAGCTGCGGGGCCGGTGGCAGCAGCTGTGCGATGGGCATCGGAGTGACATTGATTCTGGCGTATGCAACCTTCGTTTTGCCACAATCGTCCGTGATTGTAACCGTGAATGTGCTGCTGAAACTGACTGAGGTCGTCATGGTTTGCTCAGTAGAACCTGTACTCCACTGATAGGTATATGGCTCACGGCCGCCCTCAACATTCACCCCAACAGTACCAAAACCATTTGGGCCACACACATATACAGTATCCGCAACCGGTTTCATTGGCTGATAATCAAGTATCGTCAGAATTTCCTGCGGTCGCAGACATGAACAAGGGTTATTCAAGGTCAGAATAATCGTCTCGGCTCCTTCTTCCAGCAGATCATTCAGAATAGTTACCGGGAAGAGTACCTGATCTTGGCCGGCCGGAATCGTGATACTGCCAGGAATCGGCACGAAATCGGATCCTGATGTGGCCGTTCCGGTGATAGTGAAGCCAACAGTAAGCGAGTTGGCGAGATTTGAACTCAGGCGATCAACCAGTATTTTGACATCCCCACAGCCCTCGGTCACCTCACTGAGTTCGGGATCGTCATTTACAACCCATCTGATGGAAGCGTTACCTCCCCCTGAAAAGGATCCTGCCTTCAGAAATACTGCGGAGTCCCACAGTCCGTCACCAATATCCGCTATCGCCAGCTTGATATGATAGGTTGAACAGGGAATGACCTGTGCGACTGCTGTCATACGACGGGTAAAACCGTCAAACTCACACTCCATCGGGCCCGGGCCAGTTGCAGGTGGTACCGGAGGCACAGTACCTGTAAAGCCTCCGTCTTCGCAGTTATCCAGTCCCGGAGGAGTATTATGCACATACAGTCCGGAATTTGTGACGTGGTTGATAGTATTGATTGTTATCGGAGTGGTAGTGGTAGGAATCACAGCCAGATTCTGGGTGCCCGGTATGCCCGGACCCGATATAAAAAATCCGAAAACATCGTTGAATTGTGAATTCACATATTCGCAGTATTCCTCTGAAGCAAAAACATATTCAAAAGAAAGAACAGCCTGAGTAGGAGTAAAATCGAACTCAACTACAGCCGCATCGAACATGGGCCCTGATGAAATGGCTGCCAGATCACTGTCGCTGTTTCCTGCTCCACCACCGCCGGCACCGTCAGAACTGTTGGGGCCGGGCGCCACACCAATATCTCCAGTGGCCAGTATCATACCTGTCTCAAAACCGATGTTGGTCAGGCCATTAAAAAACTTGCCGATCTGATCGGCACCGCCATTCAACGTAACTCCATCCACATCAAAACAGTCGCCGCCAATGAACACTTCCCGGATCAGTTCCTCCACCCCGGCACTTTCCACCTCCAGCAGCGCAAGCTCAGCGAAATTCTGATTATCTGCTTCAGAAGAACAGCTCAGACAACTCAGCGAAACGTAATGCCTCGGAGGATCATTTTCCTGCCACGAACATGGATACGTCATCTTTACCCTGGCCGTGCTGGAAACAGCTGTGAAATTCAGGGCGTGCTTTGCTGATGACCAGCTGGCCTGCACTGCAGTGGGCTCGATCACAGCCACATCAGGGATACACGAACCCAGAGCAAAATCCGGAGGAACTACAAGAACATAACTTTCTCCGGGCCTGAGATTCCTTAATTCTACAATCTGATTTTGTTCCAGGGCTGTGATTATATAGCGATTCTGACCGTCCCTGAATACTGTTGTGCCTGAATCCTCCGTCTTCTGAGCCGATAGAAGAACGGGAACCAGCAGCAGCACATAAAATAAAGCACGATTCACTGTGGTAAGCATATTCGAAGTGGTTAAGTTAAATATTCACTGTGGAATCAAACCGTTTTCATGGCGGAGGCTCGTGTAGTACGAAGCGGAGTTTCGGATAACCGCGCACACAGGATGTGTTACTATGACAAAGGTAAAGAATGATACCGTTGAAAACAAGGTAACAGGCAAATATTCTGCAAGCTGACCTCTGATTGACCCGATAACAATATTAAAAGTGTCCCTGATTTACATTTTTGTAAACAATCATGCCAACCTGGGTGAGTATCAATATGCCGATCGTCAGCCAGACTGTTTTTCTGAAAAAATAGAGTCCGTAACAATACACCCGATCCCAGGAGGGAAATATTGACACCAGCAATATTATATATACCGGAAGCAGCGGAAACATTTCTCTGCCTGGCAATCCTCCCAATACCAGAAGATAAAACACTGCTCCGCCCAGCAACATCCGGCGCGCCGGATTAACCAGATCGGTTTTCCTGAACAAGATCAACAACCCGGGTAAAAGCACACAAAACCACGGGTGAGCCAGCGGATACATGATATATAACCATCCCGGAGGCACGTCTGTGCCCGCAGGCAACTGGCCAACACCCGTGAACTTGGCCAAATCCCAGGAGTCAATTAACTCCCGAAGCCTGCCTCCCGACAGTATTACTGCTGTCATGAATAAAAGTAATGGCAGCACGACAATGAGAGCACGTCTCAGAGTACGCTTTCCTGTATTTATCAGAATTAGTTGTACAGAAACCGGCAGCAGGAGCCCTGCCAGACGAATATCACCGATAATGGCAGCTGTTCCGGTGGGCAGCAACATCAGTATCCACCTCTCATCTCCTTTATCCAACAGTTTAACAGTAGAATACAGAGCCAGAAAAACAAGAAACAAATCGGAAAATCTCCCGGTTAAATCCTGATCAGACGCTATCATTTCAGGCGACAAGGCCAAAAATATACCTGTAAACCATATCCTGCTGTCAGCCCGGCAACCGTAGGCTGTCAGTCCGGTCAGCCGCTCGGAAATCAGTAAAATCAACGAATAAAAAAAAACCTGAATCAGCGATCCACCTGAACCCAGCGAAAATACAGTTGTTGCAGCAAACAGCAACAGAACAGTCAATCCGTATGATAGCCTGAAAGCCATAGCTGCAAATATAAAGGGGCGCCCGGTTTTAAACCAGGCACCCCTATGTTTCCGTAGTGAATTTTATTTTACCTCACTATGGTTACATCGCCTTTCAGCAGCAACTTGCGGCCATCTATGAGCCTGATTTCTATGTAATAAACATACACACCAGGCAGCATGGTTTTTCCGCCATGCGATCCATCCCAGCCGTAGGATGGATCGTTCGGCTGGAAATTGGATGCTGAAAACACCATCTCGCCCCAGCGATCGTAAATCTGAAACTGATCTACCTGCAGAATTTGTTTGTCGTCTGCAAAAATCAGAAAGACATCATTATCGCCATCCTGATCCCAGGGTGAAAAGACATTGGGAACATATATACGCGCCTCGTTATCCACCCGGATCAGCACATTGTCGCGGTCATCACAGCCATCCTTGCTGATTACCGTTACAGTATACTCCGTCGAGCTGAATGGCCGGGCCATCGGTCTGAGCATATCCTGTATGCTGTTACTCCTGAAGGAGAGTCCCTCCACAGGTGTCCAGATCACAGTATCAATCAGCGAAACAGGATAACCAAACGGAAGAGTCGCGTTCAGCTCGATCGAGTCACCCAGCACCAATTCCAGGGATGAAGACAGTGCCAGTTCAGGTGCCGGCAGCTGAGGGATAACTATATTTTCCTGATACTCGCAACCCTTTGAGTCCTGAATGTACAGACTGTAAGAACCGGGTGTGATACCGTAAAATGTATCAACCGCAATAAATGTATCACCACCGTCAATGGAGTACAGGTACGGATCAGTGCCTCCCCTGACTTCGAGGAATCTGATAACGCCGTCATTACCCTTGCAACCTGGCCGCTTCAAATCAAACACGATGTCTGTGGGAATATCAATATGTACGCTGACTGTGTCCGAATTATTGCACCCGGTAATACGGTTGGTAACCAGCAGGGTATATACCCCGGGCTCATCCACTTCGGGCTTCAGGGTATTTTCACCCGATACAATATTTCCGGCAACTGTAGTCCACTGATACAGATAGTTCTGATCCAGGGGAGTTTGGGTGCCATCCAGCGAGACCGGATCTCCCGAGCAATCCAGCTCGCGCGGAGTGCCGGCATCTGCCTCCGGAATCCGGATACTTTCGTTCACTTTGACATAATCCTGACCTGCACAGCCATTGGACGTGTTGATAACTTCAAGTGTATAGGTTCCCGGCCTGCTGACTCTGCAACTATTACCTGAAACGCTATCAATAAGTCCATCAGTAGTGGTCCAGTTATACGTGATGTCAGGGCCAGCCAGAGATATGTTCCCTTTCAGTGTCACCAGTGGCTGCCTGCAGGTAATAATATCCGGTGAATCAATCTCAACAGAAGGAATCTGTCGGTTGGTGCCTACAATAACCTCGTCGGAAGCAACACAACCGTTGGAAGAGTTGGTAACTACAAGCCTGTAGGTTCCCGGAGCATTTACTGTCGGATTAAGCACATGCGATGTAAATGAGCCGTTTGCAGTGATCCACTCGTACTGATAAACAGGATGTTGACCTGTTGTACTTCCGTTCAGTACAATGTCAGTTACATTACAGTCCAGTACACCATCGGCGCCAGCACTGACTACAGGATGAAGTGTATCCTGTGGTACTGTAACGGTCGCAGAAGCAGTGCAACCGTTACTCAGGTAAGTTACCAGCAGGGTATATGCGCCGGGTTGATCCACCACGGGCATAACGGGATTAATCGGTTCGATGAAATGGCCATCAGTGGTAGTCCACGCGTAACTCACATTCCCGGTACTGCTCCCATCGGGGTTGAGTTTTACGGTAGAATTTGCACAAGTAAGTGTATCAGAATCAACATTGGCGTCAGGATGAAGATAATCCACGTTGACACTGACCGTATCAGAACTTGCACACCCGTTTTCAAGGTTTTTAACAGTCATTTTATAGATTCCTCCGGCATTAACAGTCGGAGTGAGGGTATCCATATTTCCGGTGAAACTGCCACTGCCGACTGCCTCCCAGGATACAACCCAGTTATTCTGGGCCGACTGTACAGAGCCGGAAAGTGCAATCTGCTGTGCGGAACAGGTGATTGTTTTATTTTCCCCTGCATCTGCAACCGGATATTCTTTTTCTTCGGTGACAGCTATATTTGCTTCATTCGTACAGCCGCTTTCAGGATCGGTCACCTTCAGCATATAGGTACCGGGTTTGTCAATCAACAGATCAAGTGTATTTTCAGTAACGTCAATATGACTTCCATCAGGTAAAGTCCACTGGTAAGTGTAACTGGCGTCCTTACTGGATCCGGTTGCGTCGAGCACAAGGGTTGTTCTCTCACAGGTAAGTGGTGGAACGGGGGCGATGGCGGCTGTCAGCGTATTGGGCAACTGTGTAACAGTGACTGATGAGGTGGCAACACAACCATTCACTGTGTCCGTCACCATCAGTGTGTAAAAACCGGGCACGCTTACCAGAGGATTCAACACCTCCGGGAGCTCCGGAGCATTACCCGGGCCCAACCATTTATATTCATACCGGGTTCCAGTGCTGCCCGATCCCTGCAGTTCAAATACAGGCAAGTGGCAAGTCAGCACAACACCCGCGCCTGCATTTGCATATGGCGTGGCAATATCCTGCGTAACTATCACTTCGTCAGTGGATGTACAGCCATTATATGTATCTGTAACAGTAACCACATAGCTTCCCGGCTGACTGGCCCACACATTACCACTCACCTCGAAAACAGGACCACTCCACTCTGTTTTATAGTTCGAATTTGACGGATTGCCGGGGTCCCCAAGGGGTATTTCCGGTGTCTTGCATGTGAGAACTCTGTCGGCACCTGCATTGGCATACGGAGGGATAACCTCTTCACTGACAAGGACATAAGCGGTTTGTGTACATCCATTGTTCTGATCTGTTACCAGCAGGGTATAGGTACCCGGCTCATCAACCTTCGGCATAAGCGTGTTTATACCACTCACAATGTGGCCGCCATCTGGTGAAGTCCACTGATAAGTGTAATTGACTCCTGTGCTGGAACCCGTAGCATTCAGTATCCGCTCGGTTGAATCACAGGTAAGCGGCAGCACGGAGGCCACAGAAGCTGCCGGATTGTTGAACGACTCGATGACAGTAACCGATGAAGTAGCAATACAGCCATTCACCGTATCTGTTACCATCAGCGTATAAACGCCGGGTAAACTTGCTTTGGGATTCAACACATCGGAGGGTATCGGAGCGCTGACAGATCCGAACCACTTGTACTGGTACCGCTGTCCTGTGCTGCCAGTTCCCTGCAGGGTGAATTCAGGCATACGACAGGAAAGTACTGCTCCCTGACCCGCATCTGCCTGTGGCAACGCCGTGTCCTGTCCAATAATCACTGAATCGGCAGATGTACATCCATTCTGTATGTCCGTAACAGTCAGGATATACGTTCCCGGTTGATTGACCCACGTTGTTGGCCCTCCCTGTATCAGTACCGGCCCGCTCCATTTGTATGTATGATTTGGGGTCGGTGTATTACCCGGGTCTCCGATCTGTACCTCGGGTTGTTTACAGCTGAGAGAATTATTCGGACCAGCCTCCGCCGTGGGCGCAGTAATATTCTGTGGTACATTAACCGACATGGCAGTTGTACAGCCATTGTTTATATTGGTTACCTGAAGTGTATATTGCCCGGGTTGATTGACCGTGGCATCGGGAGTTTCCGGCGCGGAAATGAGACCCGGGCCACTCCAGCTGTACGAAAAGGTAGCGCCCGATGAAGTACCTGCCGAACTCAGCATCATCTGCGTTGTTACACAATTGAGCTCTCCGGGTGTTGATATCTTTACTTCCGGGCGTTCATTATCTGGCAATACCGTAACCATATCAGATGCCGAGCATCCATTCGCAGGGTTGGTTACGACAAGCGTATAAACTCCCGGAGCATTTACAGTCGGATTGGAGATATTCACCGGAGACAAGATTGAGCCGTCTGTTGTAGTCCACAGATACGTCAGTCCGGGCGCTCCAGATCCTGTACCATTCAATTCGAGCGATTCCTGCGTACACGTGAGTGTTTGCTGTATGCCTGCGTCTGCTGCAGGCGCTGTCAGATCGGCAGATACCAATACAGTTGCACTGGCAGTACAATGATTGACCGGATTGGTGACGGTCAATTTGTAGGTGCCCGGAACAGTAGCCTGCAAAGAGATCCCCCCCGCCATTTGTCCGCCGGGGAGTTGCCATTGATACATGTACCCCGGATCACCGGTAGCAGTAACCTTGACACTCGATCTCTGACAGGTAATTTTGTCTTCCACAACTGCCTCGGCAACAGGAGGCGCCACATCGGTGGTTACAACAGCCACTGCGGTGTTGGTACAGCCATTGCTGTTATCTGTCACTGTAACTGTGTACGAACCCGGTGCATCCACTACAGGAGTGCAGGTTTTGGCGCCAATAACGATATGGGCGCCCGGACCGGCTGTCCATGAACAATCCACATTCATGTTATTATCTGTAACAGACTTGATCAACAGTACAGAAGCGGTACATGTAATCTCACCTCCCTCCGCCGCGACGGACGGAGGAGTCGTATTCAATGTAACAAGAGCAGAATCTGTTGCCGTACATCCATTGGACCTGTTTGTAATCTCCAATATATAGACCCCCGGAGTTGCAGTTGCCAGCGAGTCCATTGTATCAG
>JBDLWO010000196.1:0-4068 GCA_039804245.1 Bacteroidota bacterium | reverse complement strand
AGGTGTGCCACTGAATATGTTCCACACCGGAGGCGATGAGGTGCCTTCTACAGCGTGGACGGGATCTCCCGAATGCAGCAGCTTCATGGCCAGACATCCTGAAATAAAAAATAACCGCAACCTGCAGGGGCTCTTCTTCAGTCAGATGATTGAAGCCCTGAAAAAGCGGGGGCTCCTGAACGGGACCTGGGAAGAAGCCGTGATGTCTTTCAACGACGATGGAAGCTGGAAACCCAATCCGGCCTTCGCCAGCAGTGATGTTTATCCCTATATATGGAATAACCTCTGGGGAAATCAGGACCTCGGTTACCGGCTCGCCAACGCTGGTTATCCGGTTATTCTGTGCAATGTGACCAATTTTTATTTTGATCTGGCCTACAGCAAGGACCCCCGCGAGCCCGGATTATACTGGGGTGGATTCATTGACACAGAAGACGCTTTCTCTTTTGTACCCTACGACCTGTTCCAGTCAACCAGAACCGATGATATGGGCCGCCCGTTCGATCCCGCTGCGGATTTTGCGGGTATGGAGCGGCTGAGTCAGTCCGGCATACAGAACATAGCCGGACTTCAGGCGCAGTTATGGAGCGAAACCATCAAGGGTCGCGATATGCTGGAATACTATTATCTGCCCAAATTGCAGGGATTTGCACAGCGTGCATGGCAGGGTGAACCCGCATGGAGCGGACAGGATAAAGCAGCCCGACTCACCGACTGGAACAGATTTGTCAATACCCTTGCCTCAAAAGAACTACCCCGCCTCACTACCCTGTCTGGAGGATATAACTATCGCATCCCGCCACCCGGTATCATGTTTGAAAACGGACAGATCAGTATGAATTCGGCATATCCGGGGTTCCGGATACGTTACACCACCGATGGTACGGAGCCAGACGCTACAAGCGCAGTTTACAATTCTCCCTTTTCTGCAGATACAAGGGTAGTAAAAGCCGCCTGCTTTAACGAAAAAGGCCGTTCCGGTTTCTCTTCAACACTTCATCTGAGTAAAAAATGAGCGAAAACAACCAAACTGCGCGACTGCTGTCGCTCGATGCCATGCGGGGTTTCACCATCATGGCCATGATTATAGTGAACACCCCGGGATCATGGGATCATGTTTATCCGCCACTACTGCACGCCTCCTGGAATGGCGCCACTCCCACCGATTATATTTTCCCTTTCTTCCTTTTCATTGTGGGAGTATCTGTTGCACTGGCCTACCAGCCCCGACTCGATGCAGGTGCAGACAAAGCTGCTCTCACAAAAAAAATACTGATCAGAAGCCTTAAAATATATGCTCTCGGTATTTTCCTGTGGCTCTGGCCTGATTTTGATTTCAACCATATTCGCTGGGTAGGTGTGCTGCACCGGATTGCATTTGTATTTCTGGCCTGCGCACTTTTTTACCTGTACACCGACTGGCGCACGTGGATGCGCGCGGGAGCAGGAATACTGGCCACCTACTGGATTGTCATGGTACTTGTTCCTGTACCCGGAACTGGTCAGCCCGATCTGAGCGCCGCAGGAATGAACCTCGCCAACTACCTCGACAGCCGGATACTTCCAGGAGTACTCTGGCAGAAAACCTGGGATCCGGAAGGTTTCCTGAGTACATTCCCCTCCATCGTAACGGGCATAACCGGGATGCTGGCCGGACGGATTATCATCCAAAACAGGGATATGTATCAGCGCATCACGTGGCTCTTCCTCGCCGGATTCGGTCTGTTCGTGGCAGGTGGCGCCTGGGACTGGTTTTTCCCGATCAACAAACATATCTGGACGAGCTCGTATGTGTGCCACACTTCCGGACTGGCGTTTATGACGCTGGCAGCCTGTCATCTGGTGGTGGATGTACTCGGCATGGATCGCTGGACGGCACCCGGGCGTATTTTCGGCGCCAATGCTATCACAGCCTATACACTGGCTGGTATGCTGACGGCTGTATTCTACACCGGATACTTCGGCAAACCGGGGCTCAACGAAATTTGGATGAGCAGTCTGACAGCCGCCGGGATACCGGCACAACTGGCGTCACTCACATACGCCCTGTTATACGTTGGAATCGTTTTCCTGCCAGTATACCAGCTTTACCGCAAGAAAATCTTCATCAGACTGTGATGTTTGAATACCATGAAAAAGCCAGACTGCAGCTCGATCGTATTGTTTCTGTTCAGGAGGAAAAAATACGGGAAGCAGCAGTCTGGCTCGCCGATACGCTGATCAACGACCGGATTGTTCATACCTTTGGCACGGGTCATTCACATATCATCGGTCTGGAGCTCTTCGTGCGCGCGGGCGGGCTGGCAAACGTCAATGCCATGCTCGACAGTACGGTCATGACCTCGGAGGGTGCCAGGCGCAGCGCCGAAATAGAACGTATCCCCGGACTCGCCAAAATCATCCTGGATCAGCACAATATCACCCCGGATGATCTGATGATTGTCGTTTCCAACTCGGGAAGGAATGCCATGCCCATAGAGATGGCAGAGCTGGCCAAAGAAGCCGGCCTCAGGGTCATTGCCATCACCTCCACAGAGCAATCCTCCATGTACCCTTCCCGACACCCGGGCGGCCGCAAACTGATGGATATTGCCGATCTTGTAATCGACAACTGTGTTCCACCCGGCGATGGTCTCATGCATATTGACGGTCATCTCACCGGCGCAGCATCCTCTCTGTCCGGTATTTTTCTCGTTAACCTGATTGCCACAGAAGGCATGAAAATAGCCGCCTCTCACGGCGTCAGGCTTCCCGTTTACTTCAGCCAGAATATAGACGGATACAGCAACGAAGAACTGTACCTTATGTATGAAAAACGTATCAAACATCTGTGAGCGGTAGTCCTCATGGGTCTATCTGTTGGCAGCCCTGTATTTCGCCAGCGTATCAGACAATTTCAAAACCAGACTCCACAACAATATGGCATACGAAGCAGAAACCGCGTTCGAAAAATTCGTCGAAGAAACCTTCACCAAAGAGAACATACCCTATATCCGGCAGCGTATAGCTGACGTGAAAAAACTCCGCGAGGAAAGAGCAAAAGGCATCGCGGAGGGTATAGCAAAGGGTATCGCGGAAGGTACAGCAAAAGGTATCGCGGAAGGTACAGCAAAAGGCAAACTCGAAGGCAGGGAGCTCACCATCAGTACCTTCCTGTCCAAAATGCCCGATATGCCGGATGCAGAGGTCGCCAGGCTGTTTGATGTAACAACGGAATACATCAGGAAACTGCGCGAGAAACTGTAGCAAGGTGTGAGCGGGCGCGGGCATTCCACACATTGTCTTAACCCCGATTGATTTTCTGATTTGGGAAAGATGCCACCCCTTCGGAGCGCACATTGCCGTATATCGCCAATTCCCACAAAGATGATGTTCTCGCATAACGACGGTGTAATCGGTATATGGATGAATTCTGTATTCACAACCTCCAGCACATCTTGCATCCTGTAACCCCCTGATTTATCGGGGGGCCGGAGTCAACTACCCGTTACATCTGTCATGCTGACAAACATCACATCAAAAACAAATCAGGATAAACAGGTGTAAAATCATGAAATGAAGATGCCTGACGAAAACAGGTATCTCACTAACCGCATTCAGGCGGAGAACAGGATGTGATGTTTGTCAGCATAATAAATGTGATGGTGGTGCCAGTTATTCCCCCCGATGAATCGGGAGGTTACAGGATGACAGATGGCATCACGTATTTTCCCCTGTCTGAACGCATATTGACACAAAATACGCTGCGCAAGCCGGCAAATAGCGCAAGCCGACAAACAGCGCAAGCCAGCAAATAGCGCCAGCCGCAGCCGTCAGCCCATGGCTTCAGCCGTGGGCGGCACCGCGCCACGAGCCGCCAAACAACCCGGGCCACCCACCGCGCGCCACCACGCAAAGGGCACTATTAACGTGACCGGCACAATTACCCCCGCATAAAATCCGGAAAATTCACCCCCCAACCAGATTGCCCCACTTGCTTTTCTCAGAAAAAGGATGTAACTTTGAATTGACTTCATTCAAAACACCCTTTAATATGCCAAAAAAGAAAACCCGGGACATCCGGTCACC
>JBDLWO010000195.1:0-15194 GCA_039804245.1 Bacteroidota bacterium | reverse complement strand
AACCAGCCCGTCCTGGTGGCCGCCAATCACCCTACCGCCTTCCTCGATCCTATCCTGCTCGGTATGGTAACCGATGGACCGGTATTCAATATTTCAAGGGCCGACTACTTCGCAAAACCTTTCAACTCCTTTATGTTGAGAGGCTTTCAGATTGCCCCCATTTTCAGAAGCAGCGAAGGATTCAGCGGCCGGGACCGCAACGACGGCACTTTCGACTACATCGTCAACAAACTCAGGGATTACGTCACTTTCTGTATTTTCGTGGAAGGTAAAACACACCACGAAAAACAGGTGTTTCCCCTCAAAAAAGGTATTGCGCGCATCGCCTTCAGTGCTTTTGAGGATAAATATCTCGAAAATCTGCAGATAGTACCGGTCGGATTCAATTACAGCAACGGCCTTGCACTGCGCTCGGAAGTCAAAGTAATTACAGGCACGCCGATATATGTCAAAGACTACTGGGAAGAGTATCAGACCAGTCCGAATCAGGCCATTCTCCGGCTGATGAATGCCATCAGGGAACAGATGATGCGCAATATTATTCACGTGGCAGATCTCGCCGACGAGCCTATGGTGGATCGCCTGCTGACCATACTGAGGAATGACCATCCGAAACTCTCCGTCCCGGTTATTCAGTACAGCGCAGGTACTTACTACAAGGAAAAAGAGCTGGTAAACAGGATCAATACCATGCCTGCCGATGAAAAAGAGGCCCTTGACGAGCGCTCCAGACAGTATTTCAACGCATTGAAAAAGGCAGGTCTCGACGACGAAACACTCGTACAGCCCGAACAGGGCAGCTGGAAGTGGCTGTTCCTGCTTGTAGCGGGTTTATTACCGGCCATGTTTGGCGGAGCATTGAGCTGGCCCGGACGTTACATCGCTCAAGCTGTAGTAAAAGCCCGAATGAAAAAGAAAGAGTTCAGAACCAGTGTCTGGATGGCAGTAACTGCCGTACTCAATCTTTTTGTTTACCTGGGAACACTGATAGCCGGAATGATAACGGGTAATGCAAAAACAGTGGCACTGGCATTAGTGCTGCCCATTGTATTCTGGTTCTACTTTTACTACACAGACAGGCTCAGAAACTGGTGGACTGCCCGCAAGGCACTCTCCCACCCCGACAGGGAAAAACTGCTGTCGCTCAGACAATCAGTCCTCAGGCTGGAGGACTAAAAATCCGGGATCAAAAGGCTCGAATTGCTGTATCAGGGAGGCAATGAACCCGTCGCCGTACTTCAGAAGATATGGAATAAAATTCTCGGTGCGTTCCTGCAGACCATTACTGGGAAACAGTTTTTGCTTTAACGACCTGATCTGGTTAATTGTGGTTTCGTGCTTTTGCTTTTCAGCACGTACCAGACGCCCTTCCCAGTGCTCCAGTCCTGAAACGGATTTCACCTCTTCAGCCCTGACAGCCTTCTCCAGCGTCGGGTCAATAATACGGGCCTTGGTTGCGAGGGAATCATATATATGCCGAAGATCGGCCAGCTCATCCCGGAGACTTACCTCGCCTGATGCGTGACTCAGAATAAATTCCCTGACAAGCGTTTCTGTATCCCCAAAAAAAGTTGCAGGTGTGAAACCGGCCTTTTCTATTTTACGGACAACATCCTGCTCAAGCCACATCACCGAGTGACGCCGTACCAGAACTGGAAAATGAACACCTGACAGCTCAAAAAACGAACGACGCTCGAGCCAGTAAGCCAGCTCACCACCACCACCGACATACGCCAGATTGGGCAGAATCATCTCCTGAAACAATGGCCTGAGCACAACATTCGGACTGAAGCGTTCGGGGTGAGCATCCAGTTCCGACAGTATTTCGGCCTCCGGGAAGGAAAAACCGGTATTGAGTACCTTGTAAATGCCGTTTTCAAGTACAATTCGTTCCCTGAAACCATCGCGCATATAAAACAGGTTGATTTCCCTCGGGGAAGCCTGCGCCCTGAAACCGGCCTGATGCAGCTGGTTGATGGTATCTCCGACCACCCTGAAGGCCGTCTGGCCGAGAAGGTCATCCTTCATGGATGGAATAAAATGCCGTTTCAGAGCAGCATCATTGGTATTCAGTACCACGAGACCGTAAGCTCCGAATACATCATGCAAAAGAGCCTGCGTTGCCCCGGCAAAACTTCCGGCACCGGAATAAGCCGAACTGATTCGCCCGAAAACAGCACCGGCAGCCTCACTTTCACCCAACAAAGCCCGGAGCTCCTCCATGACTGTCTGCAGGGTGGTTGCACTGATACTGCCTACAGGCCCCCGTTGTTCGGGTTCCCAGACGAGTTTTTTATTGAATAACTGAGCATGGTTTAACTCCTCAAGGTCATGATCTTCACTTCCCAAAACAAAAACGGGCACCACCCTGCTGCCATGCGTATTGGATGCAGTAATACGCTGAGCCAGTTTTATCGCGGAAACAGCCTTGTATATAAAATACAGCGGTCCCAGAAAAAGACAGGGCTGATGCGCGGTAGTAACCGTGAACGTATTCGAATCGCGCAGCGAACGGATATGATCGGAAACAGCTGGAATCGGAGGCAGCGTGGCATATTGGGCCTCCAGAACATCGGCCAAAGTCATGCGCGGAGTGGAAAAGGCCTTTCTGGCGCGAATTACCTCATCGAAAACGTCCGCCCGGGGCTCGTAAACGTAAAAAGGCCGAAGGAGCGGGTCGCCGGTAGTATATGCAACATCGGATTTGGCCAGTTGAGGAACAGCGGCCCAGGGAACAAGTGTCTTCTTCATAACTGACACAATTAACAGGAATTACCGCCAATATGTTTGACAAAAACAGTCGGAAACATGAAAATACACTACTTTAGCCGCGAAAACAGCGTCAGAAGTGAACAAGAGAATCGTTATAGTGAGCCCGGCGCACCCGTTGCGCGGAGGTATAGCAGCTACAACAGAGCGGCTCGCCGTCGAGTTGCAGAAACTGGGACATTCGGTCAGTATCTACTCATTTTCGCTGCAGTATCCGGGATTTTTATTTCCGGGGAAAACGCAGTTCACCAGTGATCCGGCCCCGTTGGATAACGATGGAAATCCCCTGAAAATCGTCACATGCATCAATTCGGTGAATCCGGTCAGCTGGGTACTGTCGGGACTCAAAATTGCGGCGGAGCGTCCGGATCAGGTAATTGTCAGGTTCTGGCTTCCATTTATGGGCCCGGCACTGGGCACATTGCTCCGCGTCATGCGCTGGCGCAGGCGGGTACGCGTAACCGGGCTGGTTGACAATATCATACCCCACGAGAAAAGACCGGGCGACCGGCTGTTCGCCAGATATTTCACCGGTGCCTGCGACGACTTCCTGGTAATGTCAAAATCTGTAGGCGAGGAAATCAGACAGTTTTCAGGTAAACCCGTGATTTACTCCCCGCATCCTCTTTACGATAACTACGGAGAGCTGCAGAACAGAAATGCAGCACGAACAGCACTTGGCATACCGGCAGAAGCACAAGTGGCACTCTTTTTCGGATTTATACGCCATTACAAGGGATTGGACATATTGCTGCACGCACTGGCGGATACGCCACAGGTACACGTACTCGTGGCGGGAGAATGTTACGAAAACTGGGCGCCCTATCAGCAAATAATAGATGACAACCGCATGAACGACAGAGTGCACGTCGTATCGGATTTTATCCCGGCGGAACAGGTCAGCCGGTACTTCTCTGCAGCAGATATTGTTGTACAGCCCTACCGGTCGGCCACACAAAGCGGTATTTCACAAATAGCCTGCCACTTCGGCCTGCCAATGATCGTGAGCAACGTGGGGGGGCTTCCTGAAATCGTAACAGACAAGGTATCCGGATATGTGGTTGCACCTGATGCAGCAGCCGTAACGAGAGCCCTGAAAGACTATTTCGAAAATAACAGGAGTGACGCGATGCGCAAAGGCGTGCAGCAGGAAAAACAACGTTTCACCTGGGATAAAATGGCAGATGCCCTGACCGGAAAACCGGCAGAACACGACCAGTTCGTCAGGCAGAAATAATTTTTTCAAAAAAAAATCAAAATAGTTTTCAGAAATAAAAAACGTTTTTACCTTTGCACTGTACAAATGAGGTACACGTTGCAAGGCAAATAGCTCAAAGCCATCTTAATGTGTACCTGAAGAACCTTCACGGTTCGTAAACGGCGCAACGCTGTTTATTTCAGCTCTCTATATCTGCACATTCAGTACGATCTCTCAGTAAAGCTTTCCAGTTGCATTCAGGAACTTCCTGCTTGCAGTTTTTGCATTTTCTGCCAGACTGCAATCAGATTTTGTCGAAGCGCAAGTTTCGGCACAGCCTTACATGCCATCCCAAAAACTCATGCTATGAGAAAACTGTGCATTGCCTTACTGATTGCCATTCTTTTCCCGACGTGCTTCCGCATGCCGCTGGACATGCCTGGCGACGACGTTCTGCCCTTCAATCCTGACGGGATAAAAACAGAACCCGGGGTTTCACCCGATGTAAGGCTGTGCCATAGCAGGTACGGAACAAACAATTACACTCATACGTTGACATGTTTGTCTGAAAAGTCAGACAGACTGGATAGTTGATCACCCAAAATCCCTTAAGACCAGGGCTTCTGTCTTCGGAAAATTCAGTTGTCAAAGCCCGGAAACCAAACGCGAAGTCCCCTGCCAGTGAAAACGCCCCCCACCCTGATTGCCCTCCTCGTCATAATGTTGCCGGGGGAAACCCGAAGGATGAAGCCTGTCAAGCCGCGACAGGCTTCACATCGGGGGGGTATCAGATGAATTTCAACTGAAGACCAGCCTGAGTGCATCTTCGTCGTGCACCAGTTCATCGAGCGGCTGCAACTTGCCGAACAAAGTTTTGGCTTCGATGAGACTTTCGCAGTACCCTATTTTTGATCTGTGGGTGACATCCAGTATCACCCTGACGAAAACCGGTTGTTTGCAGGCTACCGTTCCAGGATGCCTGATCTCTTCTTTCCTTTTTTGAATTTCATTTTCCAGATCATCAATAGAATGGCGGTTGGCATACTCAACGGCTTCTGCATATTGCTTTTGCATGGATTCCAGCTTGATCCTGTGATTTTGCCGCCCTTTAAGAAAATAAAAATCCTGCTCCCCGGGATTATTCAAACGAGCCTCCAGCACGAGAATGGAGCGCAAAAGTTCGCAAATACCCCTGTTTGACGGAGTTTCACTGACGAGAGAAGCAAACTTGTTGATGGAAATTACAGACATACCTTGTTGTTTTTGACATGAACAGTCCGCATCGCTTTGCCACCGTGGCCTGGTGAAGGCTCGGTTGGCGCCCAAACCGGGCTCCTGATACGGTATAAAGGTAAGTGTAACAAGGTGAGATATGCAAATTTTCCGGCAACAGGTGGTCTTTGACCGGGGGCTGGCAGAAGAAACTCCCAAACACGACCACAAGCATCATCTGCCGTTTTTTTTACTTTTCTGCACAAAAACAAACTTTTTTCAACCACTTAATCAAAAAATTGTAACTTCGCCTCTTAAATGGAAACAAATACCAGAAAAAAATCGTAGGATTGCACCTGCTTTTATAATCGCCCGGCACTTATGCGGATACAATTCAGCCTTTCCTGCCAGAAAGGAACAATCATTCCGATTAATTATCAGTCTGAAATTTCGGGCTGGATATTCGCCGTATTGAGCAATGCGAGCGCCGAGTTGTCCATGTGGGTTCAGCAGCAGGGTTTCGACCTGGCGTCTAAAAGTTACAAGTTATTTACTTTCAGTCCGCTGGCTATTTATCCTTATGAGATGGATCAGGTTCGCCAGGAGTTCAAATTGCTGGGCAATCAGGTCAAGGTCGGTGTTTCTTTTTATATTGATCCGGCATTCGAGCAGCAGCTTGTCAACTTGTTCCGTCAGACACCGCTTCAATTAGGCTCTCTTGATGGCCAACCTGCATTCTTTGAAGTAAAACACTGGCAGGTAATGCCGAGGCCCGGGTTCAGGGAAACCATGCAATTCAAGGCCGCGTCCCCCATATCAGTCACCCATATTGAAGATAACAAAGCCGGCTCGCCCTACATACTTCCCGATAATCCGGAGTATGATATCAGTTTTTTCCACCATCTCGTGCGCCGTTTCAAGGCAGCCCGCCAATACCGGTCGCTGGCCCAGTTAAAACTCCTTGATCCAGCTTTTCCCATGCACTACAGGCTGCTTGGACAGGCCAAATCCAGACTGATCCACCTGAAGTCAAACCCCGAAGGTGTTTCGCAGTTGAGAGGGTTTTCCTATGAATTTGAGGTCAGTCTTCCCATACACCTGATGGAGTTCTGTTACTACACCGGCTTCGGAGAGTTCACTCATCTGGGCTTTGGCTACGTTGACATAAAATAGAGTGCCATGATCAGACTGTTGTGGGCTTTTGTTTGTGCAACTGTTCTCGGCGCCCTCGGTGCTTGCAATTCACCCGGAGTAAACGGTCCCGAATCATTAACCGGGTACTGGGTTGTAAAAAAAGCCTACAGAGACAAGCTGGAAACCCTGCTCCTGGCCGATGTATTCTTCCTCTTCAATGGAGACGGAACCATGCGTTCCAATTTGCCTCACCCGGGTAACGAAGTATCGCCATACACTGTTTCAGGCAATCAGATAGTACTGGAGGGCAATTCTTCTTCAAATTACGATATCGTACAGCACACAGACTCGACACTTGTGCTGAGCTTCGACGCCAATAATACCCGTTTTGAGTTACATCTTGCCCTTTCAGAGCTGCCCGCAACGTTTGGGTCTCCCGAAGAGGAGCCGGATACGATCCGGTGACAGATGGAGCTGGTTTAGCGTTCAGACAGTATTCCTCAGTACCAGCTTGCCAAACTGATTTCCGTTTCTCATTTTTTCCACTGCCTCATTTCCGTCTTCCAGGCGGAACACTTCATCAACGACCGGAACAATACTTTGAGCCTCCACAAAACGGAGCATTTCCCCAAATTCCTCCCGACTGCCCATCGTAGATCCGAGCAGAGATATCTGTTTCCAGAATAAAGGCTGGAGAGACAGACCATTTACCTTGCCAAGTGTACCGCCGTAGAAACCTATTCGCGCACCCGGGTTGCAAATACCCGGCAGCAGAGAAAATCCGTCGCCGCCGGCAGAGTCAATGACCACGTCGAAGCCGCCACTATTTTGTTTCAGGCGCTTGTCCCAGCCATCCTCCCTGTAGTTTTCGCCTCCGGCTGCTCCAAGCTCCACAGCTTTATTGATTTTCTCGTTACTTCCAGATGTCACATACACCGTTGCTCCGGCGGCAACAGCCAGCTGAAGTGCTGTCAATGCCACCCCGCCTCCGATACCGGTAATCAGTACCTTCTCGCCCCGTTTCAGTTTGCAACGGGAAAAAAGCGTACGCCAGGCAGTCAGACCAGCCAGAGGTAATGCTGCTGCCTGTTCCCAGGTCAGATGAGCAGGCATATCAAATACCGATGAGTGTGGCACAGCAATGTATTGAGCAAAAGTTCCGTTATCCGGCATGCCCAGCACCCTGAAGTCCTTGCCCTGAAAGTCAGGAGAATCGCCCCACTCAAGTGCCGGATAAATCACCACTCTCCTGTCGCCAAGCAGCCCGGCTCCATCAGACCCCGGAATAACCGGCAGCCTTATGCCGGCATACAGACCACTGGCAATAAAAAGATCCCTGTGATTCAGGGCTGATGCCATTAAAGAAACAACAACATGGCCCGGTTCAGCCGTCAAATCAGCCAAAGACTGAAAAGAAAGCGGCTCATTTACGGCATTGAGAACAAGTGCATCCATTATTTAAAGAAATATTAAGAACAATTAATAAACAGAGATGCAGAATTGATGTTTAAATTTGCAGCTCTCAGATGATGATTAAACATGTCATATCACTCTTTCTCATGTTCTCCGTGCTCACGGAGAGCGTATTCACGTATTATCAGGACTCCTGGTTTGCTGAAATCAGCAATACAGAGGTGAATTTTTCTGAAAGTGACGAGTTGAAAGAATCTGACGCCAGCGTTTACCTCCAAAGCAAGGATCATCACCTCAGCCCTCGCACCAGTGTCCTTGCCGAGAGAAAAAGGATTTGTTTCCATTTTTCTGAAACGGCCCCGGAAGACGCCAGCCGCAGCGTGGCGTCTCCCCCTCCGGAGTTTTATTAAATACCATACTCAAGTCTGTTTTAGTTGTCAGGAGTTGTTCACCCGCTGAACATCCTCTTCTCTGTTGTCAGCCCCGTCAGGAGCCTGTATAACCCGCAAATAACACAGATATTGTTCGATTATTGGCAATATCACCATTTTTAAAGGCCACAGCGCCTTCATAATCCATTTCAAAAAGAAGAAAAACTACCAACATGCGTACACTCACTAAAGAGATTCAGAACCAGCTGAGTCCCCTCGATGCGCTTAAATTGCTGAAAAATGGCAATATGCGCTTTGTAAACAACCTCAAAATGAACCGGAACCTGCTTCAACAGGTCAATGACACCCGCGATGGACAGCACCCTTTTGCTGTTATTCTCAGTTGTATTGACTCCAGGACAAGCGCCGAACTGGTGTTTGATCAGGGCCTGGGAGATATTTTCAGCGTAAGAATAGCAGGTAACGTACTGAATGAGGACATACTCGGATCCATGGAGTTTGCCTGCAAGGTGGCCGGGGCCAAAATTATTGTTGTGCTGGGCCACACCAAGTGCGGGGCGATCAAAGGTGCCTGCGAACACGTCGAGATGGGTAACCTCACCTCTCTTCTGCGGAAGGTTAGTCCGGCCATTACAAAAACGGGATGGGAGGGGCCCTACACGATGAAAGAAGTGAACAAGGTAGCTGCCAACAACGTACATTACGTGATGGATGAAATTCCGGAGCGCAGTCCTATACTGAAGGATATGGTTCAGAAAGCCCAGATTGCAATTGTCGGAGGCATGTATGATGTTGAAACCGGCAAGATCAAATTCTTCGAGCACTCCGGACTCATCCACGAGCATCAGGAGATGTATGTAGTGGACGCCGCACTGGCCTGATTACTCCAGTTTTCAAAGTTGATTCATGGTTTAATAAAGATGGAGTTGGCCCGTCTGCGATTGCTCGCAGGCGGGCTTTTTTCGTGTTCAGGATCAGGAATGCTTCGCCCCGTTTTTGATATCTTCCACCACCTCCGGATTCAGCAGGGTACTGATATCTCCGAGGTTTGAAGTGTCGCCCTCTGCTATTTTGCGCAAAATACGACGCATGATTTTACCGGATCTGGTTTTGGGCAACCCCGGCACAATCTGGATTTTGTCGGGTTTGGCAATAGGGCCAATCTCTCTGGTGACAACATCAAGCACCTCTTTTCTGAATTCAGGAGAGTCGGCGATATGATCTGTCACGATTACGTACGCATATATCCCCTGTCCCTTGATATCATGAGGGTAGCCCACAACGGCACTTTCGACAATATGATCGTGCTTGTTAAGAGCATCTTCAACCTCGGCAGTTCCTATCCTGTGACCTGATACATTTATAACGTCGTCGACCCGACCGATAATGCGGTAGTATCCGTCGCGATCGCGGCGGGCGCCATCGCCAGTGAAATACAGATTCCGGAATGTGGCAAAATAATTTTGCCGGCAGCGTTCGTGATCGCCCCAGGTAGTTCGGATCATGCCGGGCCAGGGGTATCTGATACACAGCATACCTTCAACATCATTTCCGGTTACCTCCTTTCCGTTGGCATCCACGAGAACTGGCTGTACGCCCGGGAGCGGGAGCGTGGCGTAACAGGGCCTGGTGGGCGTAATATCTGCAATAGGTGAAATCATAATACCACCCGTTTCCGTTTGCCACCAGGTATCCACGATTGCGCAGCGTTTTTTGCCCACTTTTTCGTGATACCAGTACCAGGCCTCTTCATTGATTGGCTCACCCACGGTACCAAGTACCCTCAGCGATGGCATCCTGCGGCCTCTCACCCATTCATCCCCTGCTGCCATCAGTGCGCGTATGGCCGTGGGTGCAGTATAGAAAATATTGACCTTGTGGCGTTTGATGACATCCCAGAAACGACCGGCATCCGGATAGGTGGGTATTCCTTCAAACATCAGACTGGTAGCCCCTGTGAGCAACGGACCATATATGATATAGGAATGGCCTGTAATCCAGCCCACATCGGCGGTACACCAGTAAATCTCCCCTTCCTGATACTGGAATACGTTGCGGAAGGTATATTCGGTATAAACCATATAGCCGCCATGCGTATGAACCACCCCTTTTGGCTTACCCGTAGACCCTGAAGTGTAGAGAATGAAAAGTGGATCCTCTGAATCCATTGACTGCGCTTTACAGGACTTTCGCTTGCCGGCAACAGCATCGTGCCACCATATATCGCGGCCCTCATTCCAGGCTACATCTTCTCCCGTATTTTTCAGTACGATGACTGTTCTGACCATATCGCAGCCCAGGTTGAGTGCTTCATCAACAATAGCTTTGACCGGAATATTTTTCGCTCCCCGGGCGTTATAGTCGGAAGTAATCACTGCGCAACATGCAGCGTCTCTGACTCTGTCGGCTACCGAAATGGCAGAAAAGCCGGCGAAAACCACAGAGTGTATCGCGCCTATACGCGCACAGGCGAGCACCGCTACGGCCAGTTCGGGTACCATGGGCATGTAGATACACACCCGGTCGCCTTTTTTGATCCCCTGCGCCTTGAGCGCGTTGGCAAACTGACAAACCTGCTGATAGAGTTGCCTGTAGGTTATTTTTCGGATTTTGGCGTTGGGGTCGTTAGGTTCCCAGAGAATAGCCGTTTGTTTCGCACGCGCTGGCAGGTGGCGGTCAAGTACATTTTCGGTAATATTGAGCTTGCCACCGGTGAACCATTTGACCTTAGGCTGGCGGAAATTCCACTTTACCACCTGTTTGTACGGTTTTTTCCATTGGAAAGTGGAAGCCTGCTCATTCCAGAACCCTTCGGGATCGCTGACAGAACGGTTGTAGGTTTCCTGGTAATCCCCGAACGATGTAATTTTTATTGTCATTTTCTGATATTATTGAGCTTCGACGGATGATTCAGGTGTAATTTCTTTCAAAAATGTTCGGAGTCGCGGGCAATTTCATCATATTCACCCTTCCAGGCGTACCAGCCAAACAGGCATAAACCTGCCATAACGGGGGCGAAAATCGGAATAATGATATACCAGAACATCCTGGTATCCAGAACGGCTTTGTTGGCAGCAGAAGCGGCGGAAATTTCCTTTACTGCCTGGCTTGACATCATAAAGACAGTTGCCACTCCGAGTACAATCCATATAATACCGGAAAGACGTTTTAATGAGTTCATATCTTGAAATTGTATTGTTAAGAAAATGAGTGAAAACGGAATTGAATTATCTTGTCAGTCATTCACATGCTCGTCATTCTTGCCCGGCAGATAGAGCAATCCGATTACAAAGCAAACCCCGGCGATCAGAATGGGGTACCAGAGACCGACATAGGGATCACCACCCGGATTTTCGGTTGTCTTGCTCGCATCGAACAGCCGGGTAGCAATAAATGGAGTCAGGCCACCGAAAATACCGTTACCGACGTGATACGGAAGCGACATGGACGTGTAGCGGATACGCGTCGGGAACAATTCTACGAGAAAAGCCGCAATAGGACCGTAAACCATTGTTACATAAAGTATCTGAATGAAAACCAGCAAGGCAATCATCCAGAAGCCGCCTGATGACAACCAGAGCGTCCTGGCAGTTTCCGGCTTTACTGCCGGTACAGAGGTATCTGCCGGTATTACCTCCTTTTTCACTGTTTTCAGGGTAGAGCCGTCTGTGTAAACCGCGACAGTAGTGGTTGTTACAGTCGAGTCGCCATTGGCGGCCACAGCTACCGAGATATCACTGCCAGCCTTTTCGGTTATTTCCGTTTTGACTTTTGTATCAGCATAACTGTACATCATTTGATATATCGGACGGTAGGTCACAATAGCCAGAAACATACCGGACAGCATGATCGTTTTTCGTCCGATTTTGTCAGACCAGGCTCCGAAAACAAGAAAGAATGGTGTGGCAGCAAGAATGGAAAAGCAAAGCAGGTAACGAACCTGTTCAAACTCTACCGACATGGTGCGTTCAATGAACGTCTGGGCGTAGAACTGACCTGTGTACCATACAACACCCTGACCCATCACGGCAGCAAAAAGTGCGAGAAGTACCATTTTCAGATTCCGTTTGTTCGCAAACGACTCCCTGAGCGGATTGGCAGATATCCTGCCCTCCTTCCTGATTTTGGCAAAAAGGGGAGACTCGGCCATTTTCAGCCGGATATATACCGAAACAGCTATCAGGAAGATAGAAACAATAAACGGAATCCTCCAGCCCCAGTCATTGAATGCTTCAACGCCAACAGACTTGCGGGTAGTCAGAATCACACCCAGGGAGAGGAAAAAACCAAGCGTGGCTGTTGTCTGAATATAGGCAGTGAAGTACCCTCTGCGTCCAGCCGGCGAGTGCTCGGCAACATAAGTGGCAGCACCGCCGTATTCGCCGCCAAGAGCCAGGCCCTGTACAAAACGAAGCAGCAGGATCAGAATCGGGGCCCATATACCAATAGTGGCATAACCGGGAATAAGCCCAATCGCAAATGTAGAGCCACCCATCAGGAGCAGCGTGAGGAGGAAGGTATATTTCCGGCCAATAACGTCGCCGATACGGCCAAATACCAGGGCTCCGAACGGGCGTACAACAAATCCGGCAGCGAAAGTTGCCAGTGCTGCCAGAAAGGCCGCTGTGGGATTGTCCTGCGGGAAGAACTGTTTGGCAATGATTACCGACATCGCGCCGTAGATGTAAAAATCGTACCACTCAATGAGCGTACCCACCGACGATGCAGTAATCACCTTCATCAGCCCTTTGGTTTCCACAGGCTCGCTTTCGGATGTACCGGTCATATTTCTAACAGAGTTTCAGATGAACGTTATAGGTGTGGAATTCGTTCGTGATGGTCATAATTCCGTCACAAAAATATTAATAAAACGTCTCTTTTTCAGAATGGTTACTATTGATCGCAATAATGTTGTACGCGGGTTTAAATTTGCGCCTCTTTATGAATACGAGTTATGCAAATCAGTTTCTGACACTGCTCCGGAAAGAGTTCGTGATTGAGTTCAGACAGCGCTATGCGATCAGTGGAATCGTACTGTACGTGATCAGCATGGTGTTTGTCGTGTATGCCAGCAGCATCAAGGTGGGCCCCAAAGAGTGGAATGTATTCTTTTGGCTGATCGTCCTGTTTGCGGGCATAAATGCAGTAGTCAAGAGTTTTGTACAGGAAAGCGGCGCCAGGCAACTTTACTACTACCAGCTGGTAGAGCCCTCCGTACTCATCCTGGCAAAGATTGTTTACAATACCATACTGCTGATGGGCCTTACTTTGCTGGCTTACGGAGCTTACAGCGTGGTTGCCGGAAATCCGGTAAAAGATGCAGGCCTGTTTCTTCTGGTGCTTTTTCTCGCCAGCCTCGGCTTCAGTATTGCTTTCACTTTTTTGTCGTCTATAGCTGCAAAAGCGAGTAACAGTGCCACACTGATGGCTATTCTGAGTTTTCCGGTCATACTTCCCGTTCTGCTCACCCTTCTTCGGCTCTCATCGGTTTCGCTGCGACTGATACAGGACACAGCCTACCGGAAAGATATCATTAACCTGGTAGCAATAGATGTCATCCTTGTTGCGTTGGCATTCGTGCTGTTCCCGTTTATCTGGCGCGACTAACCATTTCTGAACCAACCTCTCACACAATAATATATGTGGTGGAAAACTACTTCGGTCATCCTTCTGGTTTATGTAATCATCGCAGGCATTGCTATTCCACTGAAACCCGGAATTGACCGGGTATCTCCTGACAGTGCCCTGACTGGCAGCCGGCTTGAAATGCAGATTCACGGCTACAATACCTGGTATTCGCGGGCAGACCCCTCTGATATCCGGGTGTGGCTGCAATACGATTCCCTGCGTGCCATAGCAGGAACCGATATCAGGGTAATCAGCGATACCACAATTGCAGTCAGCTTCGGGATTCCTGCTACCATGCCCAATGGTGGTGAAAGGGACATGCTCAATCTGATAGTGAGTCACCCTTCCGATGGAGTATCACTGCTTCCGAGTGCCCTGGAACTGGAGGCCGACACGAGTGGAGCAGCATCCTCCACAGCCAACTGGACCGACAACCCCGTGGAGAAACTGCACGTAGTCAGGGACTTTTCCTATCCGTACCGGAATGTAATCTACGAAACGATCAGAAACACTTACTTCCACGTGCCCATGTGGTTTGCTCTCATGTTCATGTTTCTGGCATCCGTGATATACAGTATCATGTACCTGACCCGTCCCGATGAAACCTCCGACCAGAAAGCAGTGGCATTCACCGAAACAGGACTGTTATTCGGATTGCTGGGACTCACAACCGGCATGTTATGGGCGCATTATGCCTGGGGGAAAGCCTGGAGCAATGATATCAAGCAATTGATGACAGCCGTGGCTTTACTGGTTTACGCTGCCTACTTCATTCTCCGCGCCTCCTTCGACGAGCCGGAAAAAGGCGCCCGACTGGCTGCCGTATATAATATATTTGCCTTTGCCTCACTCGTGCCACTGCTGTACATTGTGCCCAGATTATTTGCAAGTCTGCATCCGGGAGCAACAGGAAACCCGGCTTTCGGCAGTCAGGATCTCGATAACACCATGCGACTCGTTTTTTACCCGTCCATTATCGGGTTTATACTGCTTGGAATCTGGATTGCCAACATCCGGTACCGCATACTGCGATTACAGCAGGCTGCCGATGATCAGGAGTAACATACAGGAAACCACTCGTGTCCGGCCGGGTGTACTTCACGGAAAAGCGACCATCAGGCCTCATATTTTCCGTTTTTTTCTAAAAAAAAGCAGCTTTTCAAAAGATGAAATTTTTTAAATTGCTTCAATTTTTAACATTAATTCTGTTTCTTGTTGTAATTTTGCAACCGCTTCAGGCTCAGGGAAACAGAGATTTCATGCGTGAAACGGGCAAGATTTACGTCGTAACCGGCGTTATTCTGATAATTTTTGCCGGAATCGTACTGTATCTGGTTCGTCTGGACAAAAAACTAACCAAAATAGAGCACCAATTAAAGGAAGGAAAAAATGAGTAATCACATCAGTTTCTTCAAGAGTGTAGAGGATTACGTTGACAAGGCGGCCTC
>JBDLWO010000194.1:0-9461 GCA_039804245.1 Bacteroidota bacterium | reverse complement strand
CAAGGTATGAAGACTATCGGAAAAAGTCTTTCAGATTTGTTCCGATACCTATATGCGCTACACCGCCGGCGAGGTGGTAGGAGGCGTAGCCGAAGTCAATCCGGAATCTTTTCACTTTGATGCCAATGCCGCCGGAAAATCCGGCCAGGCTTCGGTAGTTTCTGACACTGAGTTCCTGTTTGCGCAGGTGGTTGTAGCCGAAACGCATCCTGAATCCTTCATTTTTCCCAAGCAGGAATTCACCATTGAAGATGAGATGCCGGAACAGATTATCTATTGTATTGCCCAGCTTGTTTTCTGTCGGCTGTTCTTCACCAATAATAAGTATATCGCTGTTCTGCAAGTCGGGATCATCGTAACGTATATCCCATTCGTGCAGGTGGTGGGCCACTACACCGAAGCGGAACGGCAGGTGCTTCAGTCTTTGTGTGAATCCCAGTTGAATATCAAACGGAAGGGGTTCCTGTATTCCGCTGTAAGTGGTGACCTGCGTTCCGGCATTGCGGATAGTCAGTGCGGCCGAGAACCGGCTGGCAGTGTCGGAGTAGAGGATGCCGGCATCGGCCATCAGGGCAGACGACTGATATACATCCAGGGTGGAAACGGCGAATCTGAGGTTCAGACCGAGTGAGAGTTTGCTGCTGAGTGGCCTTGCGGCACCGAGGGTAAAGGCATTTTCTGACGCTCTTACATTACCCTGTATATTGCCATACTCATCGGCGCGTTCCATCTCGCCGTACTGTATGTATTGTAATGCACCGTGCACGGTAAAGCCCGGTTTTTCCAGATGATGCGCACAGGCAGCATAACCGTGTTGAATGTCCGACAGGAAAAAATTGTGATTGAAGGTCAGGCGCCCGCTCATGGAGGCATTGAGTGCTGCCGGATTTGCTGCTGCGAATACGGGGTCATCGTCGCGCACGGCAATCTGTGCACCGCCCATGCCTGTAATGCGCGAGGATGCCGGCAATGAAAGAAACTGAAAGACAGACTCACCACCGTTCACCTGGGCAAGGACAGGTGAGTATGTCAGAAATACCCAGAAAAATGAGTACATCAATCGTTTCAGTATTCCATGTACGAATGCTTTCATATTTCTCTTTTTCGTTTTACGCATTGACGCGGTACCGGATAATCGGAACAGGCACTGGTACATGACGCCTGACTGGCGCTTGTGGTTGTACTGACTGATCAAAGCCTGCAATATTTGCTGACAAGCTCCATATTTTCATCGAAGACAATCCATTTGGCTGGGTAGCCCGGTGCAATTTTCCCGATTTTATCCGGGAGGCCTGCAGCGCGTGCCGGATAAACCGATGCCATTCTGAGCGATTCGTCGAGTGGAATTCCTGCGTGCTCCACACAATTCCGGACAGCCTGCCACATGGTTAGTGATGATCCGGCGAGTGTACCGTCCGCGTCCACGAATCTGTCGCCGGCAAACCGGAAACGATAATCTCCCTTGTCGCTTTCTGTTACGGCATCTGTGATCAGGAATAATTTGCTTCCCAGTATTTTATGACTCACTCTGACAGACGCGAAATCACAGTGTACCCCGTCGGCAATGATACTGGTAAAGGGCATTGCATCGTAAATGGCGCCCACCATTCCCGGTGCCCGGCCCTGTAACGGGCTCATGGCGTTGAACAAATGCGTAGCCCGGTCAATTCCTTTCCTGAACGCGCGTACTGCCTGTTCGTGGGTGGCGTTACTGTGCCCGGCCGAGAGAATGATTCCACTGTTCAGGAGTAAATCCAGTGTGTCATCTTCAAACATTTCGGGTGCCACAGTCATGTAGGTGACGACTCCCCGATTTCTCTCGAGTATGGCTGAAATATTGTCTTTCAGGGGTTTTTGTATATTTTGGAGCGGATGAGCTCCTCTTTTTTCCGGGTTGAAAAACGGCCCTTCAAGGTGAAGACCGAGTAGCCCTTCGCCGCCCCGGCCCCAATATACCCGGCACGCTTCAATGGCTTTCCACATAATTTCCGGCGTTGAGCACGACAGGGTAATCTGAAACCAGGCGCCGCCACCTTTCCGAACGGCGTCGAAGGTATCCATGATGGTTTCGGGGGAGGGGTCGTTGTTAAAAAGGCGTCCGTTCCCGCCGTATATCTGGAGGTCAATCAGTGCTGGTGCGAGCGAAAGCCCGTTCAGGTCGGTTACGGAGGCAAATCGGGTACTTTCGGGTTGTTTTTCCGGAAATATGCCCGTAATGATGTCATTCTGTACAGCTACCGATGCCCGGCGCAGCGTATGACTACCTGTATAAATAACGGCGTTGGTGAACAGATGTGTCATACTCAATTTCCGACCCTCCATGTTTTACCGCCCACGCCGGTGATTGTCATGGATTTCCATTTTTTGGGCAGTTTCGTTTTGAGTTGCACAATGCCGTTCGGGGTAATGTCCAGGCCGCCGAAACCCATCAGTGTGGCCTGCAGAAAACCACCTGCACCCGTGGCGAAATAAGGGTTCGTACCACCTGCACACTCGGAAAGAACGCCGAATGGGGGAACTTCATTGAACTTGTAGCTTTTCACCCACAGGTCATAGGCCCTGTCGGCATCACCTGAACGCGCAGCCGATACGGTCAGAATGGCATTGCCCATGGCCGGGCCGTCAGGCGACATGCGTGGCTCGTAGTAGTCCAGGTCTTTTTTGATCTGTAACGGGTCTGTATAGTATTTCAACGGATAGGCAAGCAGGTTCACATCTGCCTGTTTGATCACTTCTCCGTTGTAGGTGGCATTTTCCCGGGTCGTTCCGTCGGAAAATTTCAGAATGGGTATGTTATTGGCCACGTGTGCCCAGTCAGGATCAGGCGTGATACCCAGTTCCTGAGCAGCCTGACCGGCGTAGCGCAGGACTGTAATCGCCATTCCGTTGGTAAAAGCGTTGTTGTCAATATTTTCCTGCCACTCGTTGGCGCCAATCACGTTGTTGATATCATACCTGCCCGGGCCATTTCTTTCCACACGGCTCGCCCAGAAATCGGCTACCTCCCTGAGGATCGGCCAGCCCCGTTCCCGGAGCCAGATTTTGTCCCGGGTGACCAGGTAGTATTGCCATGCGGCCCAGCCCACGCAGCCTGTGATGTGATGCTGGAAAGGGCCGGTCAATGCCCATACGGGTGTTTCTTCCTGTCCGGTAGTGGTACTTTCCCAGGGGTACATGGCTCCTTTATATCCGTGGGAAAATGCGTTTTGTTTGGCTTCGTCGAGCAATTGATACCTGAACTCGAGGAAAGAGCGGGCAATTTCAGGGTGTAACAGGAGCATGGGCGGGTACATCCAGAGTTCGGTATCCCAGAACACGTGTCCGTTGTAGCCAAGCCCGCTCAGGCCCATTGGCGACAGGCTGAGTGCGGTACCCTCGCGGCCGAATGAGTAGAGGTGGTACATGGCAGAGTGTACATCGCGGGTGGCGTTTACATCGCCCTCGATGGTGATATCTGACATCCATAGCTTGTCCCATTCTGCTTCGTGGCGGGTGAGGAGTCTTTCTGTGCGTTCCAGGGCCGCAAAAATGGTCAGGCGCTCGGCTTCATTATGTGCGTCAATGGTATGTGCAGAGGAAATGAGCGTACCCACAACAGCAAAACGGTATGTTTCTCCGGCTTTCAGCTTTTTATGAAACTTGGCCAGGTGCATGTTGTAGTCCCAGTCTTCGTGGATGAGATCCGGTTCGGCACCATGTGCTTCAGGGAAGATAAAGCTGGTGGAAGCGGCAACGGTATATTTTCCGCTCGGACTCTTTCCCACAGAGGTAAGTAACGGAATCAGCACGTGCGGGCGGTCAATTTCGGAGTAGTAATTGCGCACATCCTGCAGCATTTCGGGTGCTTCGATGACAGACATGGGTGTGATGGTCACGTCCTTTTTTGCGGTAATTTCCACCATGGAAAGGGCGCAGTAGGGCAGGTGCCGTAGAGCCATCAGGGTCTGGTTTACGCTGACTTTGTCGCCCACATCGAATGTGGTAGTGAGTTGGGCGTGCTGCATATCGAGTGTCTGCCTGTATTCGGAAATATCATTTCGTCCGATCCGGCGACCGTCCACGTCCAGATTCATATTCATAAAATTGAATCCTTTGAGGATATTGCTCACGCGTCCGCGCAGGTAATTATCGTAAGCGCCGTTGAGCACCACGTCTTTCACGCGCATGGGGTCGGGTGACGATACCAATCCGATCATACCGTTGGCTACCGTGATGCCATAATATCTGGCGGGATCAATATTCTCTGCGATAATTTTCCAGGGGTCTTGCTGGAGCTTTTGTCCGCTGGTCGGACCCTGGGCCAGTATGTTTCCTGAAAAGAGCAGGATCAGAGCGTGAAGAACAATATTCTTTTTCATGGTGCTGAGAAATTTTGAACGCCCAAATATAAGAGCATGGCCACGATTTTCTGCCGATGGTAAAAAATGAGCCACTTTGACTCGGCGAGAGAATCCCGGACAGGCTCCCCGCCTGATCCGGATTTCAGATTTAAAAACCAGGTGCTGGGGAGGAGGTCGTCTTTTTTTGTATTTCCAATTTACGGATTACTGCAATCCAGGCTGCAAACAGCACCACACGCAGGATCCAACAGGCGAATTCAGGCAAAACGGATGTAGCCAACGAAGACAAGGCTGCCAGCAGAATGGCCAGCAGCGTGTAGGAAAACATGCGCCCAATCTGATAGGGTACGGGATAGTGCTTTTTACCGGTGAACCAGGTAGCCCACGACATGAATGCGTAACAGACAAGCGTGACGAATGCAGCCCCCGTATAACCATACCGGGGGATGAGTATCAGGTTCAGCAATATGGTAATGACCGCTCCTGCCATGGAAATCAGTGCGCCCAGTCCGGTGCGGTCTTTCAGCCTGTACCAGACTGAAAAGTTGTAATATACGCCGAGTAGCAGGTTGGCCATCAGCAAAACAGGCACCACATGAAGTCCGCCGTGGTATTTGGGTGCAATAAAATATTTTACCACGTCCAGGAACAGCAGGATGCCGAGCATTCCGGTTGCTCCTGCTATGGTGAACCACTTGGTTACTTCTGCCTGTGTGCGCATGGCATCCTTGTCGCCGGCATGCCGGAAAAAGAACGGTTCAGCAGCATACCGGTAGGCCTGCGTGAACAGGGTAATCAGGGCGGCCAGTTTGTAATTGGCTCCGAAAATGCCCACCTGACCCAGGTTTTCCTCCACCGTGCCCGGGAGCAGGTACTTCAGCATGGAGCGGCTGAACATTTCATCCACGATACCAGCCAGGCTTACTATAATGAGTGGTGCTGCATATTTCATCATGCGGAACCACAGCTCTGTGTCGAAGCTGAATCCTATTTTTCTGAATTCGGGCAGCAGGAGGAGCACCGTCACTGCGCTGGCTATCAGGTTGGATAGAAAGACATATCCGGCACCAGTGTCGGGCGACCATACAGTGTGTACCCACTCCTGCCCGTGAGAGGCTGCCCACGGGCAATAGAGCAGCCAGAACAGATTCATCAGGATATTCACTGTAATATTGATCAGCCTGACGGACACAAAACGCACAGGGCGCTGCTCCAGTCTCAGTCGTGCGAATGGAAGTTCCGAGAGACAGTCGAGCCCCAGAATCAGGGCGAACCAGCGTACATATTCGGGATGATCGGGGTACTGAAGGAAATTTGCAACAGGTTGGGCGAACAGGAAAAGGAGCAGTGTGATGATGGCGGTGCTCCCCATGACAGATATCATGCCCGTTGAAAATGACCTGCTGCGGTCTTCCTTTGGTGTGCCGAACCGGAAAAAAGCCGATTCCATGCGGTAGGAGAAAATGACCATCAGAAATGCTGATGTTGCGTACAGGTCCACCACCGCACCGAAGTCGCTGGTATCGCGCAGCGTGCGCGTGTGAAGTGGCACGAGCAGCATCATATTCAAAACCCGGCCGAGCATACTGCTCAGTCCGTACAGGGCGGTCTCGCCAGCCAATTTCTTCAGAAGCGACATGGATAATAACTTTCAGGCGGCGAAGTTCAGGCTTTTCCTGAAAAAAAACAGGCGCCGGTGTGGAATACCGGCGCCTGTATATGAATTGGTTGCTTTATCCGCCTCAGGCGGCTGTTTTCTCCTTCTGGCGCACCAGTTGACGTTTGAGTGTGTCAACCGAGGCGGTAAGTGCTGATTCGAAAGTACGGCTTGTTTTTTTATCCATCAGCCAGCCCCCCGGTGCGTGCAGCCTTATTTCTGTAACTTTTTCCTGTACAGAGGTTCCGTTATCCTGCAGTTTGAGGAGTACTTCCACTTCTACGGGGCGTTTAAAGAACCTGGATAAACGGCTCAATTTCTCTTCGATGAACGTGATCAGTTTCACATCGGCCTGAAAGTGAATGGCTTTCACATTAATTTTCATCATACTAATCTGATTTTTAATGGTGAAGGAATTGGTTTGGAGCGATTTTGAGAGGTCGCTTTTGTTACTGCAAGTATAAGTACCTGTCATTGAAAGTTGCAAGGGGTAAAAATGACGTTTGTCGTTGAAAAGACAACGTTTGTCAAGTCTTTTGAATCTGGCAACCATTTCAGTTGTCTGGAGGCCTGTTTGTTTTTGACATTGCCATTTCCCTGTTCCATGCGCTCACATTTTTTCCCCTACACCAGGAGCATCAATCTTTCGCTTGTTACCCTGGACTGTACTTACCTTTATCCCTTACAGGACAATATTTTTTCTCTTGCGATCTGCGGGCAGGAAAATAATTGGGTATTCACGGATATCCCGGGTTCTGCCTGCCAAAATTAACATAAACTCGGGTAATGTCTCGTTTATCAGCAATTATAACATTGGTATGGTGTACGCTGGTGCCATTTTTTGCCAGGGCCCAGGCAGAGGATGGCATTCGGCCTGTCACTGAGCGCTACACAACGCAAAACGGCCTGACTCATAATCATGTTTATCAGGTTTTTCAGGATTCAAGAGGTTTCATCTGGCTGGTGACGGGAGATGCGTTAATATTATACGACGGCAGTATATTCATGCCGGTTATGCGTTGGGAGGTGATCAAGTCATCGGGTACAGTTCGGCTTCTTTTTGAAGATGCATCCGGTAAAATCTGGCTTCGTAAAGGCACAAACAGTTATATTCTGATTGATATCCGTTCGTTTGAAATAACGGATTTGAAGCAACTGTTGGGTGACAGGCTTCAGGTTCAGATTGACTGCGTGGTGAAGGATAAAAAAGGTATTATTTCAATTTTTTCCCTGAAAAACGGTTTATACAGATACAACAGTTTGAAGGATGATTTACAGTTTCTGGGGTTCGGGGATCATGATGGAGAAAATGTGGATGGTGACGGTAATACACTGTGGTTTTTCAGCGAACTGGTGAATACGAGTACTGTTATTACAAGTTTACTGGATCTGGAATCCATGAAATCAAGTCCTGTGAATCTGAAGACGCAGTTACGCCTGAAGGTAATGAGCAATGGAAGGATGGGGGGGGTAGATAACACTGGCCTGATCATTTTGAATCGTGACGCCAGGGTTAATGTCAAACGCCTGGACGGGTACAATACTCCCAATGAATTCAATATTTCACTGATAAACTGTACAACTCCTGAAATAGCCGAGGAAAATGGAAGGTATTGCTGGTTGTTTTACAAGGGAAGCCTGCTCAGGATTGATATACAGAATGATTACACTGAAAATTTTACACAAATGTACGGCCTGGGTAGTCTTCCCATGGTATTTGATGTACTCAGAGACCGACAGGGTATATACTGGATCGCCACCTCCTATGGTCTGATTAAAACCAGTAAAATTTCAAATCGCTTCAGGCGTTATTTCTGGGAGGATACAGAAAGGTTGAAAATGGCTCCCCGAAATTCATGCAGGGGAATTTCCGAGGCCCGAAATGGAGATGTTTATCTGGGTTTTTCTGAAAATCTGTATAGAAAAAGGGAAAAAGAAACAGTTTTTTCAAAGGTAGCATCGTTTGGAGTGGCTATTATCGATGTGCAGGTATCCGATGAACAGGAGGCTGTCTGGCTCGGTTCCGGATACCTGATCAGGTATAACATCACTCGTAAAAAGACAGACATTATTCATCGGCCTGATCACGTCAAATTGGGAGAACACTGGTCTGTTTATGAAGACAAGGATAAGGTATGGCTCGGTTATTCCACCGATTTAATGTATTTTGACAAACATTCGGGTAAAATATATTCTCATTCCAACCCCGGTGTCTCTGGTGATCTGGCGAATACCGATATATACCAGATAGTACCTGTACAGGGCAAGGACAGTTTATGGATGGTTACAAGCAGGGGTCTTTTCCTTTTTGACCGGGAGCGGAAAATTATCGGTAGCTATGGGACGGGCGACAATTCTCCTGTACGGTTTCCCTGTGACAATATACGACATATACATCAATCTTCCCCCGAACAGATGTGGCTGGCTACCTCGTGTGGATTGATTGACTGGAATCCGAAATCAGGTGCTGTCAGATTGATCTCTGCCCGTGACGGGCTACCCAATACAAATCTCTATGCTGTTTATCCCGACGATTTCGGTTTTTTATGGATGAGTAGCGATATGGGCATTATCCAGTATCACGTAGCCTCGGGCAGGGTCAGGCACTTTACTGTGCGGGAAGGAGTTACCGACAATGAATTCAACAGAATATCGCATCTGAAGGCCCGCGACGGAACCATTTATTTTGGCAGTATCAACGGTGCCACGTCATTTCATCCTGCCGATTTTTCGGATGATTTTTTTACGGGAAGTACCGCTTCTCTGGTGCTTTTGAGTGCAGATGCACAGGGCCCTAATTCGGGTGAAGTGGTAGATTTACTGCCTGAATATGTACAAAAGGGCCGAATTGTCATCAAGGCTGATGAACGCTTTGTCAGACTGCATTTTGCTGTACCGAACTATTCTGTTTCTGGCAACATTCATTATTTCTACAAAATTGAGGGTGTACACAATTCGTGGCAACAGGCTCCGACACCGGATGTGATGTTTCCGCAATTGCCTGGTGGCAAGTACAGGATATTTTTCCGTACAGGTTCAATAAGTGGTATCAGTTCTATCGAACCTGCGATCATAGAAATGGAAATAATGCCTCATTTTTATGAAGAAACATGGTTTTATTTGCTGATTTTGGCTGTGCTTGCTGTGCTGGGGGCTTTTGCCTGGAAAATAAGAATCAGGATACTGCTCGCAAGTAAACGCTTGCTGGAGGATAAAATTGAAGTGGCAACTTCGACGATACTATCGGACAAGAAGCTGATCGAAGTGCAGATGAATCGCATTGCCAATATCAGCGAGGAGAAAAACCGTTTCTTCGTAAATATCACACATGAGCTGAGAACACCGCTCACCCTGATAACAGCTCCCCTGGAGGAACTGCAGAAAAAAAAGTTGTCCCCCAAAAGAGAGGCTTACCTCCTTGATACTGCTGCGCGAAACTCCAGGCAACTTCTGTTATTGATTAA
>JBDLWO010000193.1:0-14708 GCA_039804245.1 Bacteroidota bacterium | reverse complement strand
AAGTTACAGATGTACCACATGTCAGTGTATTCAGGTTGCCTTCAGGGCGGAAATTGCCTGTGAAGGGAGCCGTACCTGCAGTGATGGATGTTGGAGCATTGTCACAAAATACCGTATTGGTATAGTTGTCACCGCTACCACCATTGCCTGTTGAAAGCTCAATACGACCACCAACCGGATTTTCCAGCCAGATGTGGACGTCGCTGTCCCAGGTATGATTGAAATTGAGTTTTACTGTTCCGAGTACATTGCCGGCAGAAACACCACCAACGTTAACCTGGAAGAGTGTGCCGCCCGTATTCTGCGGGGCGACTGTACAACCACCAGTTCCTGTGGAAGGAATCAGGCTGTTGCCTGCGGTGTTGACAGTGCTACCGGTGAACACCTGAGCATTTACTGCTACAGTAACCAGCAACAACACCGCGGAGAGAAAACTTGTGTATATTTTCCTCGTCATGAGTTACGAATGATTAATTAGTTTACGAAAAATTTCCGGAGAAAGGCCGGATCAGTTTGTCAGAAGGTCAACAACCTCCTTGAACATCACCTGCAAATCGTTTGCAGTTACGGAGGAGATACCGGAGTCGGGCTGAACTTCGCCTGAAACCACATCGAAACTCACCTGAACAGCCTTGTTTACCGGAACACCTTTGGAAACTGCGTCATGAATGAGCTGAAGAAAATACAGTTTGTACTTGCTGTATTCGAGATTAACCGAACTGCTGGAGCTCAAAACAGATTCGGCATTCTGAATTGCCGAATCCAGCAGTAAAACTGCCTGATTGGCATCCGCCCAGGCGCCTGTGACAGGAATTTTCACTCCGTTAGTGGACTGAGGCTGAAGATTAGACTGCGCCTGTGCGCAATCAGCCAGCATCATAAAGCCGCCCACAAGCAGGAGTGCCGTCAGGTACGCCTTGAATTGTGAAATTACTTTGTTCATGTTTTAAAAATTTGTTTGATAAAAGAAGAGCGATTTAAAAAACAAAAGCGCACCACTGACCCGGGGATACCGCGTCAAATGTTGCGCTAACGTAAAAATGACAAGCCACCGAATGGCTGAGTCAATTGTTTTTTCATGAGATTAAACAGAGAAAGCCTCTGCACTATACAGTTAAAAAAGAATTTGCGAGGAATCATCCTGCAAATATTGTGCCACGATTGAATTGGTCTTGAATGGGATCTCTGATCGGGAGACGCCGAATGGCTCCGTGATAACGGACAAGCGCGGGCATCTCAGGACAACCGGAGATAGTGGATTAATGGTTCAATTGAGATATACGGCACCAAGGTACTGCCATTATTCCAATAATACAAAAAAAGATATCATAAATCAAAAAGCCCCCCTCCTACATCAAGGAGAGAGGCCATCCCAAAAACCAATTGTTAAAGACAGTCTGAGATTTTATTTATCGCCGCCTTCCGAAGGTGTGGCTTTCACCTTGCGGTCGAGGCTGTAGGCTATGCTGATTTCGTGTGAGCCACTGTTGTAGCGCTGGAAGTCCGAGAATGACAGTTCGTATGAATAAAAGATGTTATACTGATTAATTTTGGTTCCAAGCAGGCAAACTGCAGCTCCGTTCCCTCCCGGGCGGAAAGTGAGACCTGCAATCAGTTTGTCTTCCATGAAACGCCCCTGCACGTTGATGTCAACCTGCGAAGGTGTATTTCTGAATTTGCGGAAAGTAAGAGATGGTACAATTTTAAAATTCTGTGCGGGTACATTGACGATGTAACCGAGTTGAAAAAGATAATGCTGACCATCTGATGCTCCTCCTCCTCCATCAACCGGCACTTCATCCAGCCGGGTTCGGATAGCGTTGGGCAGAGAGGCCGACAGGAAAAAACGGTTATCGTACTGCAGATGTCCGCCGAGTGTTGCATCAAATATCTGCTGGCCATCAGCCAGTCCTTCCAGTACCAGATCATTGCGATCCACATTCAGGTTACTAAGCAGAGAGGCGTCAATTGATCGGTTCAGGAACTCAGTAGAGAGGCCGATTCCAATATTCAGTTTCTGCAACTTGAATCTGAAGGCATAGTTGAGCATCAGTTTGGTAGAGGATATGTCGCCGATCTGTTCGGAGAAAAGACCACCACCCAATGCCAGTTTATCACCTATCGGACCATTATACATCAAGGTGTAGGTCTTGGCACTTCCGGGGAATCCGAGCCAGGATGCATGGGCGTTAACGAGCACCTGATGTTTTTCCTCAAAACCTGTATATCCGGGGTTGACCAGTATTGGGAAAACCTGATACTGTGAGTAAACAGCCTGTTCCTGTGCACTTGCTGCAACTACAGCAAGTGTGAATGTCAGTATGGAGAGTAATTTTTTCATTGTTCTGCCAAATGATTAACAATCAATTGATGGGAGGAAAGTGATTATTTTATGAGGTTGATGTGTCCCTTTATCTGACGTCGTTCGCCGGTTGAGTCAACAACGGTGAGTACATAATAATATACTCCTTCGGCAAGCGACTGACCTGTGCGATTGAATCCGGTAAATGTGGTCAGGGGATCAGCAATGTTGTTCGAATAGGAATCAGTCTGGAATACCAGTTGTCCCCAGCGATTATAAATCTCAATGGTGTGATCGGTGCCTTCAATACAGGTGATATAAACGAAATCGTTATTGCCATCCTGTTCACCGGGCGTGAGTACCGGACGCACATCGAAGCAGGCATCCAGCGGATAAGGGACTGTATCCCGTACAGTCAGGGAGCATCCGTTTGCATCCTGAATAATATAGGTAACGATATCACCGGCACACAGGTCCGCGGCTCTTTCAGTATTACCACTCTGGCGGGAGCGGCTGCTTGCCCAGGTGTAGGATATTGGGGCCGTAGCTCCATTTACCGTAATAATACGTTCGCCATCGCAAACACCGGCTTCATCAGGATCCACGGATGCAAACTCCACGGCAAAAGGTTGGGGTTCAGGAACGTTTACATCAAATATTTTCTGGACACCATTTGCGTCAGTAATGGTGACCTTGTAATCACCGCCCTCAAGGCCTATTGCCTGTGAAAAAGTGGAGGCAAATACAAACTGATCATACTGGTTATTGGGCCACAGTACCTGGTATGGTTCAACACCACCTGAAACAAACACCTTGGCAGAACCATTGGACAGACCAAAGCATTTAGGACTGAGTGCTGTACTGGTCAGTGCAAGTGCGGGCGGCGCGGTAAGTTCGCCTGTCCACGAATCTGTGCAACCCTGAGAGTCGGTAACCGTTACCGAGTACTCGCCGCCACACAGCGTGTTATTTACCGGGGTAGTAACACCATTACTCCAGAGAATAGTTACGTTACCTACCCCGCCAGTGAATACCAGGCTCGCTACCCCATCACAATCTTCGGCGCCGCTCACCTGCGTACCACCGGGCGTGATAGAGAGTTCGTTAACGTTCGTTATATCTACTGTTGTGGGTGTTGCCAGAACAACTGGCCCCAGCACCCTGACAGAGTCTCTGGCATCGGATACAGTTACGAAATAGGATCCCGGTGCGAGATTTGATATATTCTGACTTGCATTGGTGAATCCATTGGGCCCGCTCCACTGATATGTGTAGTCGGGGCCATCTCCACCCGAAACGGCAATACTGATAGAACCGTTGTTCTGGCCTCCGCAACTCGGGTCAATTTCCTGGGTGACCTGAGCGATAAAATTCTGATACTGACGGTACAGGCGTATATGTACGGTATCAACACAACCACCCGGAAGGTTATTTGTGATGGTAACTATATACAGACCTGAGTCAAGGTTATTCCGGAAGGAGGAAGTTGAACCATTATCCCACTTGATCGTACAGTTGGATGCAGGGGTCAGCGAGATACTTCCATTCTGGAAATCATCGTAAGGCTGCACCAGCGTGATAAGACTCAGTTGTGCCGGCGGGCTCTGCACCACCTGAGCTGTCAGGGTAATGACATTATTGTTTGAGGCCGTAACGGTAATATTGTAAACCCCTGAAACCAGTCCTGTTATTTCATAAGATGACACATAGGCTGTTGTGGTACTGTCGCAAATAAGTCCGCTACACCATTTGACGGTGAAGGGCCCCGAAGCAGCAGCTGCGGAAGGGATATTGACCGTCACCTTGCCATCATCAGAACAGGCCGGAGAACCTGTGGCAGTTGCGCCATTAAGGACGTTGGGCGACTGAACGACATAGGAGCCGCTTGCAGAGCATCCATTGGCATCGAACACGGTTACTCCATAAGTTCCGGGGCCAACGCCAGTCAGATCCTGCGTGGTTGAAGCATTTGACCAGGTATAAGTATAGGGTGATGTACCACCAGAGACAGTAACATCCACGTCAGCAACAGGATTGGCTACCAGGGGTGTAGGCGGGCTCAGTGATAATGCTTCAGAAGGGCCGGTTACGGAGACTGCAGAAACAGTATTGGTACAACCCTGTGCATCCGATATTGTGGCAGCATAAGTACCAACTCCGAGGTTCAGCAGGCAATTACCTGTTCCGGAAGAGGTGCCGTTCCAGGTGACGGTATAGGGAGCTCCATTGCCACCGGCAGGACTGATACAGATACTTCCGTTCGTCTGACCAAAGCACTGTACAGGTGTTACAGTGGGATTGCCACTCTGGATAGCAGACTGAGCGCCTCCTACCATGATAGAGCGTGTGGCTGTACAGCCATTATTGTCGGTAACAGTTACCAAATAAGTACCCGAGGAAACCGCAGGCTGATCCTGTATATTATCCTGGAGTGTTCCGGGCCAGTCGTACATATAGCTTCCCCAGCCACCGCTCACAGTAAGATCAATGGTGCCTGTAGCCTGGCCGAAGCAAAGCCCCGGGGTAGAAGTATGTGAAATACTGAGAGGCGACGGAGCATCTGCAATCACCACCGGGTTGGGCAGCGTGGCTGTACAACCGGCAGCATCAGTGACAATTACATTGAAAGTACCCGCGGGGAGGTTGGTCGGATTCTGATCGGGCGAAACTTGCACGTTATCCGACACCCTGCGCCAGCTGTAGTTCTTGTTACCGGTACCGCCGTTGACCGTGATATTAGCCGTACCACTTGCCGAGCCGAAGCATTTTACATCTGTTTTCGAACCCAGGGCCACAGTCATCTGAGGCGGATTGGAGATGGTGAATCCACCCGGATACACGTACGTGCAGGAGCGGGAGTCCGTTATGGTAATATTATAAGTTCCGGCCGACAAATTGCTGATATTTTGTGTTGTGGCCATATTGGACCAGGCGAAAGTATAGGGAGACGTACCGCCTGTAGGGTTGATCGTAATTGCGGCATTGGTGCCACCGAAACAACTCAGTGATGTAATCACAACATTGTTATTCGGAATATTCATGGGCGTAGGCTGGCCAACGTTGATCGGAGAAGAAGTGAACTGGCACTGATTGGCATCCGTGACGGTTACTACATAATTACCGGTCTTCAGGCCCGAAACGTCCTGTGTACTCTGGGAGAACATCATGGGGCCTGCCCAGGCATAGACATAAGGAGCAGTACCACCATTGGGCGTGATATCAACCGAGCCATTATTGCCACCAAAGCAGGAAACAGGAGTGGCAACCTGAGAGAGGGTTATTGCAGGAGGCGCAGAAAGAGTTACAGAGGCCGTACTCGTTCCGCTGGAACCATACGTTATGGTTACGGTATAGGTGCCGGCAGCTACTGCTGCAAGGTTTTGAGTAGTAGCGCCGTTAGACCACAGATAGGCCGTTGCCATTCCGTTAGGCGTACTGGTTACAGAACCTGTCGACGCACCGTTGCACAGAGGAGCGGCACCTGCCAGTGTGGGCGGACCGTTCTGAGCGATGATGGTTACAGAACCGGAATTGAAGCGGAAGGGAGTACCTGCTATGGCAGTTGTTTTTTTCATCACCGCAAGTGGTGTCGGGTTGGGACAGGCTGTTGTGGCGAAATTGACAGGAACAACAGAGCCTGAGGTTCCGACTGCAGTAAAGCAAACAGAGAAAATAGCTGTATTGTCAGCAATCGTTACGCCTGCATTATTGGCCCATTTAAACTTCAGCGTACCAGTTCCGGAGGCAACTGCATGTGTGAAATTGGCTGCTGCCAGATTCAGCGAAGTAGTAGGGATAGTTACCGGAGTAACAAAAGTCAGTTTCGTGGCATCATAAGTAACGGCAAACTCTGTCTCGGTAATGTTGGTGAAATTTTTCACCTTCACATCAATACAGGTATTCATACTCGGAGCTACGGTGTCCTGATCTGCTGTAAAAGTAACGGCAGTAGCCACTGGTGGCTCAGGCTGGATATATACCTTGGCCGCAACCCCTGTAGATCCGTTCACCCAGAGATTGGCGCCCGCTGCATTCGCAGCCTCGGCAAACTGTGTGGTAAAGTCGGGTGGGAAGCCAAATCCGAAACCGTCAATTGTAATGGGAGATTCGGTACCGGGAGCTCCGACAGCATTAAAACACACCTCATATATTCTGCTGCCATCTGCCTTGGTTACACCTGTTCCGCCAAGCAGGTTCGGATCCTCCCACTGAAGCAACAGTGTTCCTGGCGCGGCAGCGGGGGCGTTGAAAGTCGGCACAAGTGGTGCTGAAGCGCCCCGTACACATTCATAGGTCAGCTTCGTAACATCCCAGTGCAACGCATACTGCAGCAGCTGAATATTGTCAAAATCATTCACAGAAATGGGCACACAAACGCGGTTGCCCTGTTTGGCATACACATCAGTGGCAATAATCTTGAAGCCGGTTAGTGGCGGCGGTGGCGGCGCACCGGCTCCCCCAGTGACACTGGCACCGTTGGCACTGCTGCCTCCACTGTTGAAAATCGAGTTATTGAAAATTTCATTACCCGCAGAATTAATCACCTCAATCGGCGTATTGGGAATATTGGTAGCCATATTCACCGAAGAAACACCATCGGCCAATATTGTAAACCAGAAACTCATCAAGGTCACGTTTGAACCCGGCACGGTATATCCGTCGGGAAAATCGAGCGGACTGGGGAACCAGGTGATTTTTATAACGCCGGGCGTCGGGTGAGACGATGGGAGCAAATCCGTGTAACCCGGCAGTACCGGATTGGTAATTGAATCAAAGCGAAGCAGCGTGTTGTTGAACTTTATCGGGTAAAGAACAGACACTACTTTGGTGAAATTATTCACTCTGAAGTCAATTTTGACCTGAGTACCCACCGGGTAAGGGCCGGGACCTGAACTCGGAGACACTACGAAGCTGGTGCTCATATTCTGGCCACTCACCTGGCCTGAAAGCGCAATAAGAACTGCGCAAAGCATCGTGATAATGAGTTTCATATCTATGAATGAAATTGAGGGATAATTAGTGAGGAAATTGTTCGGTTAATGGAATGAAAGTGGTCGGACGGTTGTTTGTGATCCGGCCTGTATAGTCAGGAAATACGCCCCTTTGGCGGGAAATATCTCTCTTCCGAACGTCAGTTGGTGTGTGCCGCTGTTTAATGCAAGGAGTTCCTGCTGGTGAATAACACGACCGGCAAGATCGGTTACCGTGACCTGCACATCCGAAGTACGCTCCAGTGAAAATGAAGCAATGGTTTTATCGGAAAAGGGGTTGGGAGCAACCTGCATCTCCAGTTCGCCATCGTTCGGCTCATCAGCTGATACCGTATAGCCCACCGCAACGAATCCGTTGACAAGGCGGCAATCCTGCTCGGTAAAAGCCGCCAGTGTACTGTCAGGAGCCACAACCTTCACAATTTCAAACTCGGTGAACGGAAATGAATAGGTAATTTCTGTGAATCTGACAGGCGTACTGCTCGTATCCGGTCCAGTTACAGTGTATTTGAGGCGAAAAATAGTTGAACCATCGGGGAGTGTGACTCCCGGGAAAGAATTGGGGCCCTCCCACAACAGGCGGACATATCCGCTGTCAACCGCTTTGGTAGCATTGAAATTGGTGAGACCCAAATTGGGCAGTGTCCCAAAATTATCAATTCCGGTGTATTTGATAATGGCCGGATTCCAGCGTATGACAAACTGCATGGAAACAATACTGTCGAAATTGGCCACCCTGACAGGCAGATTTTTGACAGAACCAGGTGCTGCGTTGTTCACATAGGGAAGTGACAACTCTACCTGTGCTTTAAGGCCCGACGAGCCGAGCAGCCATAATGCCGCTATAACAGAACAAATGCGAATGTTCATGGAAACAATTGGTTTAGCCTGACCGAAGCAGGTGATTATGGATTAAAAAGACAGGATAACACAGAACCGTAAGTACCACATCTTGCACGCTCTTGTGTGAAAATATATTATTAAAAAATCGTGCCAAAAATGGTTTTTACGGTCATTGTATTAATTTTTTTTATTTTATGACGCCAAAAAAGAGCGAGGCGCGGTAAAAAAGACCTGCTTCGGGTCTTTTTTACCGCGCCTCAGTCAGAAAGCGCCAAATTTTTACTCAGCAACAATCATTTTCTTCGTTACCGAAAATTCGCCTGAATTCATCTGATAAAACAACACTCCGGCCTCCAGTTCATGGCGTTTCAGCACTATTGTACTTAATCCGCGGGGGTATGTTCCGTTTATTGTTTTCAGCACACGACCACTGGCATCACTGATCACTACCGATGCGTCACCACCTTCCGGAAGATTGAACGTGATCGCGGTACTGTTTTCGACGGGATTGGGTACATTCTGAAGGAGCTCATAACCCACAGCGTTCAGAACGCTGCCTGTCGTGCCATTGAACCGAAAGGCGATATCCCACCTGTCTGTCCCTTCTGTGGCTGTCACATAAGCCTCTGAGCGGGTAATGCGATGTGAAACATGCAGCATCTCGCTGATCTTTCCAGAATTCAGCGCTCTGAATCGGAGCGTGAATGGCAAGGATTCACTGACAGAAACGGTAATGGCATCGCCAAAGACACCGAAATTACCGGCATTCACCCTGTCGCCGGCAGGTAACGCCACCAGTTCCAGTCCGTCGAGGTTCATTGTCATCTGATAGCCGGCTACTTCCGATGCAGGTCTGAAGGCTACTTCAAATATATCTCCCGGGGTGACAGCCCTGTCGTCGGCGTCCAGTATCAGCGTACCTTCAGTACGGTCATCGGGCTGATTCATTACGGAGCTGGCTACTGCATTTCCATTCACATCGCCCACCTTGACACCTACGAAATCATCACTCAACTGACTGGACTGCATCTGCTGCACCGTCCGGCTTTCAGGGAAGACAGTCAGGAACGGATCATTCGGATTGATGAATACGTGAGACTTGTCTATAAACCTCCAGGAGGTGTTATCAGGCAATGTCTGATAAACGCCGAGTACCAGTTTGCGTATTTCAACGATATCGAAAGTGGTAACCGAGTTGGATTTATTGGCATCCGCAGCAATAATATCATAGGGACTTGTCAGCGGCTGAGTACCCAGGATATGCTTGGATATGAGAACGATATCAAAAGTGGAAACTCCGTTCAGGTGGTTGTCATCGCGGAAGGGCGTAATCGTGTAGTCGGAACCGAGCGGAATGGCACTGGAGAAAGCGTAGATACCATCGCTGTTGGTGAGTCCGAAAACGCTCAGTGAGGGCAATCCGTTGGGAGGGGTACCATCGAGTACTACTTCCGCGCCTTCCACACCATCCTGAATTTTGGTTTTCAGTGCCCCCGATACAGATGCTTTTGAACCGGCGCTGCATGTGCCGGAGTTATCCTGTACCAGTATATATGTTTCACAGAAGTCTGCGTTACCATAAAGATCCAGCGCCCAGAGTTCTACACCCTGTGTACCCAGATCGTTGCAATCGAATGTGACGGATAATACCGGATTGCCGTTTGCATCGAGAGGAAAGCCGGATCCTGTTCCTGATTTGCGCACGCTGTAGCGGATCATGCCTGTTGGTGTGGCATTATCGTCGGAAAACTGGAGAAAATCGGACACAAACAGGGTAATCGAGCCCGAAGGCATAATATTTACGGCAAGACCATTGAAACACACCACATTGGGAGCCCTGCAATCTCTTACAACGACAGGGTATTCGCACACCCTTTCATTGCCGCACCCATCGGATACAATCCACTTGATTTTATGATTTCCATAGGGCAATTGTGGTGTCTGGTACACTCCCTGTGCCAGTTGTGTATTAAATTTCACGCAGGCTGTTTTCGTATTCCCGTTTACCGTTTCCTGAATGGCGAAGCCCCATTTCTGATTATTCGGAACTGAACGGCCATCAAACTGACGCATATCGGGTGATCCGGTCAGGTTACCATAAGGTATATTGTTCCATCCCAATCCGCCGGGCTGTGAGCCCAGTTGCGTGCTGTTTATTCTGGTTTCCATCACCCCGTCGGCATCGAGGTCGAGGAGAAGCTGATATTCAATATTCACCGCTGCTCCGCTACAGGCATCAGACGCAGAGATACAGATCTCCGAGGGGGCGTCACTCAGGTCGTGCGTCTGGTGAATATTATCCCACCAGTACATCTGGTTCCACAGAGCGGCGTCATTTGATGAAATGTCGCAGATTGTATCAGGCGATGCAACACACTGTATCACCGGTGCCTGCCCGTCGCTGATTTTGATAATCTGCTTGTAGGAGTAGCAGTTTGAATTGGGGTTATAAAATACAGAATAGTTGGTTGGTGCCGGGTCTGCTGCATTAACCTTCACAACAGAAGACTTCCACGGGTCGCCAGCAGTCTGTATGGGAGACACAACCGGACCTGGCAGATTGGACGGGTGGTTGGTGATAGCATTCGGATTGGGATTGGGCACGCTGATACATTGCCCACCGGGATCATAAGTACACCAGTTGATAATTTTCCAGTTTCTCTCGATCATGAAACAGGCATCGGGAACCACGGTAAACACCTGATCCTCAAAGGTTACACCCAGCAGTTCACAATCTTCGCCGTAAAATTCGGGTTCACCGTAGTTGCCACTGCCATCACAGACAGCGATGATCTTGTCGTCGGGGAACTTCACAAAGTAATCCTGCTCGTAATTTACCACAATACGCTGTGTGCACTGACTGGAGAAACCAGAGCGGTCAAAAGCCCTGAATGTTCTGACGATGGTACCCTTGTTACAAAAAGTATCGAAATTCGTGTAGCTGGCCGAGTGGGTAAGACCCTTCTGGCCGAGATATACTTTGGTGGAATCCAGCGTGCAGTTGTCGTTGACGAGCGCCTTGCCGTACAGCCACAGGCTCGGATCGAACTGTTCGCAGGAGACTGTATAATTGGGTGGCGGAGTGCAGGTCGGTTTGATCTGATCCTGTACTTTCACCTGAATGGCACACTCGTTGAAAAGGGGTTCTCCGCTCCAGTCGAGGGAAAATGACCCATCGGGATTGAGCTGATATACACGAAGAATCACCGTTTGAGTAGTTCCAACCTCACAGCAGTAAAACTTGATGGTATCCCCTTCGGCAGTGGCCCGCTCGAATTCACTCACCGGGTCCTGAATACCATCGGTGCAGCCGGGTGTGCCACTCACAGTATTCAGACTCATAATACAGTCAGAGTAGGGCTCCGCGCGGCGCACGGTAAATTTGATACCATTACAATCATCATAGGAGCCATCATCAAAGGTGGAGGCGCGCACCCAGGTAACGCCCGCGAAATCGCAGCCGCCTGTTCCCGGCAGATAACAGTCGAAGGGATCGTCAATATTCAGCGCTACTACTGTACTCTCGTCGCAGGCAGCTGTCGGTGGCACATCGTCCTGTACCGTCACCATGAAATTGCATACGGAAGTATTACCACAGTCATCAGACATGATATACCTGATCTGGTTATCGCCTACAGGCAGATCATTGGCAAAGCCAAGTATGGCCATAGTATCGGGCGCCCAGGGGTTATTACCCGGGAAGGTGGTAAATGAACCATTCAGCCCCCTGCCAATACCATTATAATCGGTCCAGTAGGCTGTCAGAGATGCCATTCCCGAACAGGAATCGGCCACGATGAAATCAGGCAGATTATAGTCGCGGTGGCAGTCGTTCGGGTTTGTACTTACAGTCACATTTTCGGGGCACTGCGGTACAGGCGGAAGTGTATCCACCACTTTGATCACCTGAACATGATTAAGGGGATTGGAGGGCCCGGAAGAGAAACACGACTCATGAATCACCCAGGTTCGCACTGTAGTAGTGGAGCCGTCACATACATCAATTGTGAGGTCAGTATAAGTCGAACTGAAGTCGCAAAATCCATCGGAGGGCCAGATCGGCCAATCCAGACCGAACTGTTTGACAAGCGGTACGCCTGTTACAGACGGATTGATATCGGGGGACTGACAACTGATGGTTTTGTTGGCGGGCAGCACAAGATCTGTCAGGCGTTTACGCTCAAAATAAAGATACTGGTTACATGATCCGGTATTTCCGCTGGCGTCAATGGCCATCCATTTCCTGAGCGTGTAGGCGCTCATGCCTGAGAGGCCATTGATAGTGCCTCCACAGGAAACCTGACCCCAGGTATCCACGTAAGACAGGGTGCTGTTGTTGCAGTTGTCAACAATATCAGGATAAGCCTGGGCAATTCCGAGCGTTCCTTCCAGATAGGCAGGCGTGTAGGAGGTAACCGCGCAATTCAGAAAAACATCCTGGCAGGACAGAATGGGCTTGATATTATCCTTGATGGTGAGGTTTCCCGTGCAGGAATTACCCGAAATCAGATCGCGCACCCGATACTGAAGCGTCTGGTTGATATTGGCGCCCGTTGCCACGAAGTTACCAACCGAAGGCGTCCAGATACCATTTATTTTTACCTGCACCTGCAGGTTTCCGTTCGGACAGTTGTTGCCCTCCAGCACGTCATCAGGCATTATTTCTGCCTCACAGTCCTGATCGAGTGCTACCTGAATCAGATCATCGCATATAAGTGTACACTGTGCAGTAGCAGTTCGGGCAGAGGGAAGAAACAGCGCGACTGCCATTCCGAAACGGAGAAGGTGGCTACTCAGGTGTGTAAAAGTTCTGACCATCAGCTTATGGTTTTTATCCGGCAGGAAGCCCGGATAGTGGGCGCCCATGCGGCAAATTCAGAAAAACGGGAAGTACATACCGCAGTTGCGAATGCGGTGATCCGGCAATTCTGTCACAAAAACCGTGCCCTCCGTTTCGGAGAGCGGCGCCAATGTAGGCAATTCTGTGCAATCAGGCCTAAAAAACGGTGGTTATTAGCATTTTATACAAATAATCACCGTTTTTTAGGCAAATTCACATTCTAAAAATTTAACATTCAACCACATTGACAGGGATATGCAGGGCCAATCCGCCATCAGCGGTTTCCTTGTACTTGTGATCCATGTCGTGCGCAGTTTCCTTCATGGTTTTAATTACTGCATCCAGAGACACCTTTGCCAGATCGGGATTGCTTTCGAGTGCTATCTGACTGGCCGTAATAGCCTTGATGGCTCCCATGGTGTTTCTTTCAATACAGGGCACCTGCACAAGACCTCCGATAGGGTCGCAGGTCATCCCAAGGTGATGTTCCATGGCTATCTCTGCCGCCATCATCGCCTGATCGTAAGTGCCTCCCAGACATTCGGTGAGTGCGGCGGCAGCCATGGCGGAGGAAACGCCTATTTCGGCCTGACAACCACCCATGGCAGCAGAAATGGTGGCTCCTTTCTTGAAAAGACTGCCAATTTCCCCGGCAGTAAGCATAAACTTCACTATATCACTTTCCACATACCGCTCACTGAAGCACACGTGATACATCAGAACGGCCGGAATTACACCTGCAGCGCCGTTGGTAGGCGCTGTAACCACCCGGCTGAAAGCGGCATTTTCCTCATTGACAGCCAGCGCGAAGCAGCTTACCCACTTGAGAATATTCTGGAAAGTATGGCCTCCGCGACCGATTTGCAAAATCCATTCATCAGCATTGGAATAAGGCTTGTCGGCCAGCAGGCGGCGGCTCAAGGGCGCGGCTCTTCTGGTTACACCCAGTCCGCCGGGGAGGATACCCTCCGTATGGCATCCTTTGTATATGCATTGCTTCATAACCTCCCAGATCTGCATCAGATCAGTTCGAACTTTTTCTGCCGGACGCCAGCTGAGCTCATTGAGCAAGACGATTTCATGAATCGTCCTGTTTTCCTGTTTACACCAGCGCTCCAGATCCTCCCCTTTGTCTATCGGGAAAGGCAACGTCACGGCGCCAGCCTTACCTTCTTCGCCTTCTTTTACTACGAAACCACCACCCACAGAATAATAGGTGTGACTCTCCCCTCCCCCATCGTTATAAAATGCCCTGAAGATGAGTCCGTTGGCATGATGCGGCAGCGACTGGTCGAAATAAAAAATGATATCATTGTCGGGATTGAACGGAATTATCCTGCCTCCATTCAATTTGATGGATCTGGTAGCAGCAATATGCTCAATAGTGGGATAAACCGCTTCCACCGGAATAGTCACGGGATCGTCGCCATTAAGACCGAGCTGAACAGCGAGGTCAGTACCATGGCCCCTGCCGGTTTTGGCCAGAGAACCATACAATTCCACCTGAACAGCGGCAACTTTGTCGAGATCAATCTCGCTCAGAAAGCGCTGGGCAGCGCGCCAGGGGCCCATAGTGTGCGAACTGCTTGGGCCGATACCAATTTTAAAGATATCAAATACAGAGATTCGTTCCATAGCGTTAAAACAGGGCGGCAAAAATTTTGTTCTTTTGCGAGCACACTGAAATAATGACAAAACAAAAAAATGACGCCTACGCGGCACTTCGTGTCCG
>JBDLWO010000192.1:0-3135 GCA_039804245.1 Bacteroidota bacterium | reverse complement strand
GGGGCGTTTTTGAGCAGGAAGTTATTTTGAGTCAAGATACATGCCTGAATATAAAACCTGTCTCACTCATATGGTTATCCCTGTCATCTACACTGGAGTTTTGAAATAAGGGTATAATTCCGGATGTACTCTCACAATTCTACCAGGCTTCCATTCCTCAATAAAGCCCAGGAAGTATTGTCTCTGACAAGAACGGTTACTACATCCTCTCCTTTTACTCCTTTTGCTGTAAAATAGGTATTCATCCCCGGAAGGTAAGATTCCTGATATACGGATGTGTATTCCGGTCTGAAAAGTACCTTGCCACCGGGATCTGCTACTCCCGATCTGCCATTTTGCATCAGACTGAAGTAGCCATAACGCAAGCGCTGAATATCGGTGTATTCCTCATTCAACACCCGCTGTCCACCAGCATTGAGCAAGGTCGTCTTGTGCAAGGTATCTACAACCAGCAAAACCTGATCGCTCCCGGGCTCTATTAACAGGTAGTCTGCGGGTAACACCTGCTTGTTATCAATAGAGAGCAGGCTCCACCGATGGGTTACAGGATTTTGAACAGTAAAGTGTGGCTTCCCCGCCAGGTTGATCCGACGAGAAGGCTGCAGATGTTCAAACGGAATCAAGACCTGGCCGGATCGGTTAACCAAACCCCATTTGCCCAGTTTTTGTACCCAGCAATGCAATTGATCTTTCCAGTAAAAGGACAGGCCAAAACCATCATATTCGAGAGGAAGTATCTGATTTCCGAGGCTGTCCACCAGCCCTGCTTTCCGATACGAGACGCCCTCGGCATCGGAGGGTGTATCGGCGGTAACTACCAGTAACGCCGGTGTCCCGATCAGCTCGGGGTTAACAAGTTGCAAGTAACCAATAGACTGGTATTTCCCGGGAGGAAATACCCAGTTCCCATTCAGGTCAAACAGCCCGAGGCTGTCCCCTTTTAATACCTGTACCCATTCCGGATGAAAAGACGAATAATTTATCTCTAGTGACCGGTATTCCAGCGGAAGAAGAATCTTGCCATCCCCATTGACGGCTCCGGCTGGATCAGATGCGTAAATCAGGGCCGATTGCCGACGTACCCGGGCATACTCCGGGGCGGGGGTACTCATTTGTCCGCCACTGTGTCGGGTAGCCGGATAGAAATAATGTGCGAAAGCAAGGCTGGAGGAATGAAAGGGAGCCACTACCTTTCCGCGCCCGTCAATAATCCCTGCCGAATCGTCCTCCTTGCGGGCGATCAGGCGAAGATCCTCCAGCCGAACACCCATGGGCGCCGGGTCCAGCGGATTTCGGTACAGCAGTTCCAGGTTTTTATAGATAAATGGAATCACCACCTCATTGGCCTCATTAATAATGCCTGTTTTATCACCTTTGGTGGCGATCATCAGTCCATTATAGGCATATTGAAGTTGACTGTATTGCGGAGTAATCAGCACCGTACCATCCTGCGCTTTCATACCATACAGCCCTTGCTGCTGGAAAGAATGCGCGTAGTTACTGCCTTTTTTGCTCCAGTATGCCTGGGTGGTTTTGATTGGAAACCCGTATTCATTGTATACCATCCCCGGTCCCGGGACAGAATTTTCGCTGGGCTGACTCTCATAATCCGTTATCCCCGGAACGGGGGCATACACGAACACCTCCTTGCGGTTATCAGCTGCCCAGGGGCCCTCCTGCAGGGCCTGGTCATTGTACTCACGGTATTTCCCGATGGGCATCGTGTGAAAAGGCGGAAGTGCCTGAAGGACGAAGGCATGGTAGCTGTCCAGCTTCAGATCTACCGGAAGCTGGCAGCGGACTGAGCTCCGCTCCTGGTCAATCTGCAGGTTATGCATTTGTCCACGGTAACGGGCTACCGGGGTTTCCGGCCGACGGATATCGTAAGCCAGTAATTCCACCTCGATGGTCATGGGATCAAGTTCGGCGGGATGCGGGCGGAATACCGCTTCGAAGCACTGCGCAGCATCGGAGGTTGCACCCAGTCGGAAACCCGCCTGTTGCAGGTAGAAACCCTGAAAGTCATTTTTCAACAGTCTGGCATCCACCTGAAGGCCGACATAATGGGTGCGCATTTTGTCGGTCAGAGGGGACAGAACCGGGTATTCCTTTCGTTTGCCGGTAAAATGTGACCACGAAAAACTTGTTTGAGAACAGGAGTCTGTCCACTGCAACAACAGGAGGAGGCCAATAAAGAGTTGTCTCATTGAATGGGGTTGGTACATCTCCGGGATGATTTGTGAATGACAATTGTAAATGGCCTCCAATCACTCCGTCAAGATCACCACTTTCCCCACGGTTTTTCCTGTCTGGAAAAGTCGGACTGCATCTGGCAGCTCTTCAAAGGGGAATACATGCCCCACATGTGGCGCTTCCAGGTTCAGGGCTTCCAGCTCTTTCAGCAACTGATGCAGCAACCATGCCCGTTCGTAGAGCCATATAAGATTGAATCCGAGCACACCGCGGTTTTTTTCAGGCAGAATCTGGGGGTCTATTTTCGGTCTCTGAAGCCAGAGTTTCAGCATGTGCCATTTATTGGGTTTGTCACCCGGGGCTGCGTATCTTGCTGAACCGAACACGATGACGCGTCCCATGGGAGCCAGCATTTTGAAGGGAATCATGAAGTAATCGCCCCCTACACTGTCCATCACCAGTTCCAGCGGTCTGCCGTCGAGAGCTGCTTTCAGATCGTCTTTGAAGTTTTTTCCCCTGACAATTACCTTGTCATACCCTTTTTCCAGCGCAAAATCAACCTTGCTCCCGCTGCCTACAGTGCCAATCGTGTAGCAATTGTACGCCCGGGCAATTTGTACTGCCTGAAGCCCCACACCTCCTGCAGCACTGTGAATCAGTACCGCCTGATTTTTTTGCATGGCGCCGAGGTGAACCATACCGTAATATGCCGTCAAAGTTTGAACCAAATAGGCTGCGCCCTGTTCAAAACTCCAGTCTTGAGGCAGAGGAATGGCATAACGCGAATCAATATTCAGATGTGTGGTATAAGCGCCAAATCGGGTAACACCCATCACACGGTCACCCGGTTTGAGGTGCGCGACATCCTGTCCGACCTGTTCCACAATGCCGGCATACTCCAGTCCAGGTGTGAATGCACCTTTCGGAGTGGCGCCATATAAT
>JBDLWO010000191.1:0-4681 GCA_039804245.1 Bacteroidota bacterium | reverse complement strand
TACCGGCGTTCTGGCCGCCGGTACACTGGGTCACTGCACGTATTTCGTATTCTCCGTCCTGATACCCTTCTGTATCCCACTGTACGATCTTGAACACATCATTGTCTAATTGTGCCTTGGGTACTTCCGTGATATTGATCCAGGCACCATCGCCGTTTTTGCGGCGCTGCTGCACACGAATCAGTTCCAGATCCGAATCATAGCGATTGAATTCATTCAGCGTGATAAAGACAATATTACCATCATTGGGGGTCATTACCCAGTTTTGCAGCGGGAAACCCACGTCAATCGGGCTGCAGGGCTCCAGGAAGTGCACATCCAGATCAATTTGCTTGAAGAATGGCTCCGGAGGCCAGTCGCCGAATCCAAGTGCATCGTAACGAGCACCTTCACAATCAGAAATCGCATAAAAGCTGAGATTCTCATAGTCATAGGCATTGGGACCACGGGCAATGGTCACGATGACCTCCTGAGACTGACCGGGACCAATCAGGAAGGTACCGCTTGATTTGTTCTCACCCTGCACCTTCACAATCGCTCCATCGGGATTGGTGGCATTGTATAGCGCCAGTGTATAATAGCGCCATTCGTCTGTCTGACTGACGTTGCCCAGATTGAATTTGAACACGGCCACGTCATTATCCAGCACATTGGTGGCAATTGTCCTGTCAACCGTGAGGGAAAGACCATCGCGCGGCACTGTCTTCTGCTCATACGGACAGGAAGAGTTCCCCGAAATTGTCTTGAACACCGGTGTGCCATACACCCGATCCTGCAAAACATCAAACGTAAATACGTCCTTGATATCATCATCGGCCAGCGTATATCCTACTGTCTGGGAATTTGTCTGGGAGTTGCTGAATTCTGTCGAAACACCCATATCAATCTGCATACCCATCTTGAAGGATGCACCCGCACCGTTGAAGAAGAAACCGAGATCAGCACCAATACTTGCCGAGATATCAATCCCGAAACCATAGCTCGTACTTTTGGAATTTTCAATCGTACTGGAGTTTTCATAGCCAACACCAGCATCAAACGTCAGGTTCTTCTCAAAAACAGCCTGATTTTTCAAATCACGGTTCCTTTGCAGGATATCGCGCCACTGATTGGCTGATATGGTGTCACCTACCAGTTCCAGATTCGGAATAACCACCTTTTTGATCTGGTAGCCCGAATACAGGAAGGTAGAGGCAAACTTGTCGGGGAAAACCACCAGATCCGGTTTGACATAATATTCGCAGGCGTTGGTATCAAAACGAAGATCATCGGTGATACCAAAGAGCAGGTTCAGGGCGCCACCCACAAATACGTCGGCATCCTCGCCCTGAAGCACACCGTCACCAGAAGTGGATATGGTTTCATTGGCAGTCAGACATACCTCGGCAGAAGTATTGAAGTTGCCTTTGGTAGTAATACTCATACCCATCTCCAACTCATTCTTGAGCTCGGTTTTGGTTTCTACCTCTGCGCCGATACCGGCAGACACCACTGTTTCTGTTCCCAGGCTGAGCTTGATACCAGTGCTAAGCTTGGTCGCAAGCGTAGCTCCAACGCCCCATCCATTACACACCGTCGTGCCTTTGGATATCGTTGCACTTGACCCATCCCCGGGCGGATCCCGCAAGATCATCAGCGGAATAGACGGTGATGTAGAGGTAAAGTTCACCTGCCGGGGCCGCTGACCCAACACCACCGCAGTAGTGGAAATGGAGTTTTGTTCCCCGTCTGCATCGGCAGCTACTGTCAGGGTCTTGGTATAGGGAGACGCAATATTCGGGAAACTGGCCTTGAAACGGTGCTTCAGCTTGCCCGTAGTCATCAGTGTGTCAAACGATGCCATATCGGCAATCTGATTGTCTATTGTCAGAAGGGCAGTATCCAGATAACACTGACCTCCATCATAAGCCTGATATACCTTGATTTCGGTTGTGTAGGGAGCGCCCTGCGTCAGCATCTGCTGCCCGCAATCGTTGGTGTCCAGTACAGTCAGCTCGATCTGAGGGGGGGAGTAATAAATGAAGTCGGTAGTGTCACTCACATCCGTCAGATCCACTTCCTTGCCACCCTGCAACTGGAAATAGTTGTAAATGACGTTGTTGGAGTGTTCCGTTACTGCCACAATGAACGGCAGCGGCGGTAATTTGTCGAACTTGAACTTGCCATTTGCCTCGGTAAGCTGTTGTTCCTTGTAATAGCAGCCGTCCAGGGTTTCGACCTTGACTTTTACAATAGCACCCTCCGGAATCACACTCTTGCGGCAAATAGCGTTACCGGCCATCTGACCCTGAATATGACGCGTGATCTGGTTGCGGAACAATACACCTGCTACAGGAGAAGCAATGCTCTCAATTTCCCAAAATGCGGGATAGTAGGTATGTGTCCTGAAAACAGGGGTTAACTGTGCCGAAGCTCCCGGCTCAAATTCGATGGAAAAATAACCGTCCGAGTCAGTGAATATCGGCGGAGAGTTGCGTTTGCCATTCACTAAAATCTCCACTCCATCCTGAAAGCAGTCGGTTCCGTCGTAACGGACATACCCGCTTACCGGCACTGTGCTCTGGTCGGTGAAGTCCACCTGATCCACACTCGTATTCGATGGATTCAGTGTCACCAGACGGCTGGAAGGCGTGAACAGGTGCGGCTCTTCATTCAGAATGGCCGCTACCGTGCTGTAGGTGGCACCATATATAGTACCCTTGCCCGACAGCGAAAAGCCATAATCTTTCAGCTTGTCGCCACTTCCTTCATTGAGCGGGAAGTAGTTCATCAGATCGCCCCGCTTCAGGTCGGTGCCAATGTTGGCTGCCACCTGCAGATCCGGAAGCGATACCAGACTGCTGTAGAACACCACATCGTCTATCAGGCCGGAAAAATAATTCACCAGTGAACCGCCACTGCGACCTGCACCGAGGGTCCAGGGTGTACCGCCCGTGAAGTCGGAGGCTACGCCACTGAAGGTGTGAGAGCCCACCAGATCGCCGTTGCGGTACAGCGTCACCGCTGCGTCACTGCTGCCTGCCGGCTTGTCTATCACAAATGACAGGCGGTGGAAGCCCATGCCAATACTGCCGAAGTCATGCTGATTGCCACCCATCTCCAGGATGATATGCCCCGCATTCAGGTGCAGACCAAAATGAGTAGTGCCACCATTCTGTTTGGTCAGGATGCACTGGTTACCCGAAAAATCGAACGCCTTTACCGTTACTTCCACGGTGGAGCTGTCGGCCAGGTCAAAGTCGGTCAGCTCCGCATACTGGCTGTTCACCGAGTTGAACTCCAGCGACTGGTTAAAATAGAATTTCTTCGAAGGCGTGGCAATAAAGGTGGTACCCGCACCGTAATTGATACCCGGAATGGCATAAAAACCGGTTTCATCCGTCAGGCCAGCGTTTACCACGTTGGGCTTGTCGCCCGACCAGCCGGCTCCGCAGAAATACAGTTTTACTTTACTGCTTGTCAGGTCGAATGACTTGGAACCCACACCCTCGTCGAATTTCCAGTAGTTCACCAGACCAGCGGCGTTGGGCGCCACCGTCCGGTTCAGGAACATCTGTATCTCGGTTTGGGCCAACTGACGGTTGAAGAAGCGCAACTCGTCAATTCCTCCGATAAAATAGCCTGTTGCATCGGTCTTTTGACCCAGAAACAGAGGCGACTGATCTGATGAGTGGCCGGTCACTGCCGTCTCAATCAGTTCGCCGTCCACATACAGCAGTACTGAGGCGCCACTGAAGGATACAGCCACGTTGTGCCATTCATCAGCCGTTGCAGCAGGAAATACATACTCAAGCTCCGTCACGCCGCCCGAGCCGTTGGCCATGCCAAAACGCACGCCCTTGCCATCGGCAGCAGGCAGGGTGTGCAGCCACCAGTTCTTGCCGATATGACTGCCAAAGTCGAAAATGGCGGTATTGTCGTTGCCATCGTCTATTTTTACCCAGCACGACAGCGTGAACTGACTCGTCGGAAAAGACGGACTGTATTCGGTAAAGATCATGTCGTCGCCACCAAACAGCGCAGAAGCACCGATCGTGGGCGACAGCGTCACGACGGCTCCGGGTACCGGATTGTTGTTGTTCGACTTCACCTGGCCCGTCACTACCCCGTTAGGATTCAGGAAGCCCAGTGCAGAACCGCGCGGCCCTTCACCAAAAAAGTTGACACCGGCAACTTCGTATGTATAGAACTTGCCTGCAATCACATTAAAATCAATGAAAGAGGCTGTTTCTCCATCCACAGTAGCCAAAAGAGCGCCATTTCGGTACAGTTTGTAACTGGAAGCTGATGGCGACAGCGGATCAGGAATCCAGTTGATCTGCACGCGGTCTTCCAGATCACCTTCACTGGCTGCTACTGCGGGTGGAGCCGGCGGAAGCAACAGTGTTGACCAGAAGCCGGCCGACATGGTGTATTCCAGATTGACGGCAGAACCGATCAGCAACTGGCCGGCTGTGGTATTCAGCCTCAGCTGCTCCTGGTTGAAAGCGCCTGTAATGCCTCCGTAACTGAAAAATGCCTGACCAGTCAGGTAATCATCATCGGTATATGTGGAACAGTTGGGACTGTTCTGAGACCAGACGACGCCCGTCGCACATAACGACAGGATCAAAAACAATATGGGAATATGCGTTTTTTTCACGGTTGAATTTCATTTTTTGATGAAATAATCTGGACGCAG
>JBDLWO010000190.1:0-8550 GCA_039804245.1 Bacteroidota bacterium | reverse complement strand
GTACCCGTAGAGGGGAAAATATTGCTCTGGCCAATCAGCGAGAGCGCGTAGGGGGATGAACTGAGCCGTGCGCGGGGCAGCAGTTCCGGACTGTTGTTCACCGTTACCCCGAGGTAGTAGGGTTTGTCGAAGGAAGCGGTGAGTGGTGAAATGAGGCCGAGCGTAGCGCTGTAGAGTCCGCCGGCCACATCAAGTGCGGGTTGCGTTTCCGACCAGACGGCCGTACCTCCCGTTTCCGATTCATACAGCCGGAAGGTGAGACTGTATTTGCCATCGGCGAGAGCAATACCCGATGAGTTCTGAATAGAGCCCTGCACGCTCAGGTTGGCCTGCGCGACCAGCCATGTGTTGGAACCAAGCATCAGGCCCAGCACGAGTAACATGTACTTCATAAGCGGTTGTGTTTTTGCAGTTATTACCTTTTTTGGTTAAACTGCAGCAAAACTACCCGCTCACAGGGCCCCCAAACCGGGCGACTCGTATCACAATTATATCATTATTGCCGAATCGGGTTGATCCATATCACAAAAATATCAGTTGCCTTGCAATACGGCCACGGCTATTCAGATAACCCGTTGAAGTAGGTATGTGGCGCTTTTCCGAAACGCGCTTTGTAAATCCTTGCGAAATAGGGTTTGTTTCTGAGTCCTATTTCGTCGAGAACCCCGGCTATTGAGTTTGCCTTGCCTGATTCCAGTAATTTCCTGGCATATTCCAGCCGGAATCCCTGTATGTACTCGTTGGGTGTCATGCCTGTCAGTTTGTCCATTTCCCGAAACAGCGTTATGCGACTGATGAACATGGAGGCGGCCAGCCCATCCACCGAGAACCCGGGGTCCGAAATGTGCATGGCAACCAGGCCATTCAACCGGCTGAGCCAGGCAAGCTGTTCCTCCGACAGGTCACGGGCAGGAATAAGCGCATTTATATAATCGCCGGGTGGCCCGGACGAGGCTGTTTCGGAAACCAGCTTCAATATTTTTTGCTCGAGCGCATCGCGCGTAAAGGGTTTCCATATAATATCATCGGCGCCGATGGCCCTTGCGCGATCGCCCACATCCGGTGCTGTCATGGCGGTCAGAACCAGAATTTTCATATTACCGTATGCGGGGGTACGCCTGATTTCGCCAATCAGTTCAAAACCATTCATGGCAGGCATCATCAGGTCACAAATCAGGAGATCGGGCACCGGATGGTGTCTGAGCGAGCTCAGAACACTTTCGGCGGTAAAGAAGGTGGATATTTCAAAATCACGCTCCAGTATATCGGCCAGGAACCCTCCGATTTCAGGATTGTCGTCAACCAGGAAAATATGTTTTCGGCGTCCGGATTTCAGATTTATGGTTTCATACGTCACAGCAACTGGCTGAACTGCCTGCACATCCGTACTTTTTGCGACAGGAAAATCAAGGCGGAACGTACTCCCCCTGCCCGGTTCACTTTCCACCCATATATTACCGTGAAGAATATCCATAATTTCCCTGGTAATGGACAGCCCGATTCCGGTTCCTCCCTCGAGCGGCATATCGGTTCGCTGGGTCTGATAAAACCGCTCAAAAATATGAGGCAGATCAACTGCTTCAATACCTCTTCCTGTATCGGCAACCGAGACTGTGACCAAATCAGCATGGTGACTGACAGATATGGTAATTCTCCCGGCCTTGTCGGAGAACTTGACCGCATTCGCCACTATATTGCCCAGGGCTCGCCTGATCAGCTTCTCATCGCCGGCTACTTCAGGATGCTCTGAAGTCCCTCTGACAAAATGGAACCGGACGCCCTTTTGCGCTGCGCCAAACGAATGTAACTGAATAATCTCCTCCAGCAGGGGCACGAGCGAAACAGATTGATCCGGATCAAACCGGTTGATGATTTCATCCTTTGCCAGCATCATCAGATCGTTTACCAGCACAAGCAACTGCTGTGCATTCCGTGCAGCAGTGGCGAGCAGTCCCGACTCTTTTTTGGGCAGCAGTCTTCGGCTCTGCAATTCTTCCAGCGGAGCAGTGACGAGCGTCAGCGGCGTTCTGAGTTCGTGGGTGATATTGACAAAGAAACGGTTTTTCTCCTCACTGATATTGGCAATACGGTTCATCTGGGCTTCGATAAGTTTTTTATCGGCCATGATCTGGCTGGTGGCTTCCTGAATTTTTGTCTCCAGTTCGCGTTGCCTTGAAAGCAGCAGTCGGACCCTTCTTTTCCATAAAAAGGTACCCAGTCCGATCAAAAAGAACAATACCAGTAAAAAAAACCATGTTTGCTGATAGAAGTGAGGTAATACTTCCATTTCTACCAGCAAAGGTTCCACGGAGCTGACACCACTGATCGAACCGGTACGGAAATAAATTTTGTACTTGCCCCTGGGTAGCTGAGGGAATGTAATATCGGGGGTTGAAACCTGCTGCCACGATTCGTGTACACCTTCTATTTTATAGTAATAGCTGACCGGGCCGGAGATATTGTAATTGGGGATGGCGAAATGGAGTTTGACGAAACGTTCATCCGGTTTGATAACAATTCGGTCTTTTCGAATGTATTCGGGCAACAAGTCCACCATATCTTCCGGATTGGGGCCCTGTGCCCGCGCACCCACCAGTACCAGGTCGGCTTCACTGCCCGAGAAAAAATCGGCTGAAAAATCGGCAGGATGAAATGATGTTGCACCATTGATACTGCCGAAGTAGATCGTTCCGTCGAATGCCTTCAAATGGGAAATCCGGTTGAACTCATTGCTGGATACACCCTGGTCAGTTGTGAAATGCCTCATTCTTCCGGATGAAATATGGTACTGGATAATACCCATATCGCTGCTCATCCATAAAAATCCGTAATCATCCGGATAGACAGCATACAGATTCACATTGGGAAGTCCATCGTGTGATGCAATCAGTTTGAACGTACCGGAAATCGGTTGCCAGCTGATCAGTCCACAGGAGGTAGCTATCCATATCTGATCTGCCTTTGTCTGAAAGATATGCCGAATATTTTCACACGGGAACCGGACAGGCGAATCGTTGCCCGAACCATATCTGGCAATCACAGTTCGATGTTGATCCAGCAGTATCAATCCTTTGCTCGTGGACATCCACAGACTGTCTTTCCCCAGTACAGGTACGATCTGATAGATATCAGTATTTCGCAGAACCCCCTGTTCTTCGGGTTTGTAATATGGAATGATACGGTCGGATGATTTGTCATAAAACAGGGGCTCTGTTGAATAACCCAGCCAAAGTCTGTTTTTTTCTTCGTAAACGGACCACAGGGATCCGATTTTTACATTTGCCGGTCGCTCTTTGATCCGGGTTATACCACTGTTGGCGTCCAGTCTGAGGAGATAGCCCGATCCAAGCCAGACAATATCTTTCTCGCTTCCGGAGTGTACAGCCATAATAGGTACACCGGGAGAGGCCACCCGTTTGAAATCAGTATCATTTGAACCCTTTCTGTGCAATTCTGCGGAATAGGACACATATATATCACCATTCATGGCTTGTGAGATACCTCTGCATGAATTCCTTGGTCTGTTACTTGCACTTTCGGGGTTTTGCCAGAAATATCGCCTGAACCTGACGGGACTGACATTTGTTTTGACAAGCCCTTCCCCCGTCGCAATCCAGTAGCGTCCCTGATTGTCTTTAAGGATATCAAAAACCATGGGCAGATCAGTCAGCCCGCGCATGCCTGTAAAATCTTCGGCAATACCATTTTGGTTATTGATTTTCAGTAGTTTGCCCAGATAATAGATCCAGGAATACATACCGCGTTCCCCGTCCGATCCGGAAGGATTTGCGTTAATGAGGCTGATATTTGTTTTGTAAATATCCCTGTGGCCCTCAATTCTGAAGCTGGAGGTTGAGCCATCCCGATTAACAATAACCAGTCCGTAGTCGTTGATAGATCCCACGCGATCTGTTCCCAGAATCTTCATACGGCCCGGAATAACCAGGTCAATCGCTTTCAGTTCGAGACTGGCAACATTCAGGCAATGGGTAATATGATCTTCAATTTTTGCATTTTCATCATAGAACCACACTGTATTGCCCTCGCCCAAAGTGCAATCTGTAGCCGGATACCTGAATTCTGTCACAGATATTTGCTGATTCCACGAATTGTATTTGTATATTTTATTGCCACCCAGAAGGATGGAGACAATTCCGTCGGCCCCCATAACCACACAGTCAATACGTTCGACAAATTTGTTTTTCGACCATTCCCGGAGATCGGTCACAGATAGCGACCGGATATCAATCAGGAAATAGTCTGAACGGTTTTTACGGAACCATATTTTTCCTGATTTATCTTCAAACAGCAGGCGATTGTCATCGGGGGAGGTAATGACTTCCCAGCGCATGACCGGTGTAAAAATAATACCATCGTAGAGCATCAGCGCATCGCCGGTGACCAGCCAGATAAAGCCCCTCGAATCCTGAAATACCTGATAAACGTGCGCGTGGGTGAGGCCGTTTTGTGTGTTGTATCGCTCAATAACCAGCCTGTCGGCGGCGGTTTGCGCACCGACGGCAGCTGACAGTAACAGACAGCCCGGTATCAGAAATTTCACCAGGAATTGAAGCATATTTTCGGTCAACAGATTACGTACGTATTCCGGATTCTTCAAATTTGAGACGAATATCGAACACCGAATCTCGAATGTAGAAGTATAAAAACCACATGCCTGCTTTTCAAAACTCCTCTCTCTTGCTTCCGGCGATAGTAACACCCAGCCCGCCGTCTATCCGGATGGACTGTCCGGTGAAAAAACCACCCTGCGGGCCAGCTACCAGCAATACGAGCGCTGCCACTTCTTCCGGCATCCCAATCCGCTTTACCAGGTGCATATCCATGCACTCCTGATATACGGCTTCCGGATCGGGCGACAACTGTATGGCATCACGAAGCATGGGCGTATCAACAGTGCCCGGACATACGGCCATGCAGCGTATCTGAGGGCCGTAATCCACGGCAATACTGCGGGTGAGGCCAAGCAACGCTGTTTTGGAAGTAACGTAAGGGGCCACTGTTTTCTGTGAGATAAAGGCCTGTACACTGGAGATATTCACTATGACACCTGCGCCACGCGCCTGCATGCGCGGGATGGCGTGTTTGGCGCACAGAAAGGCACTTTTCAGGTTTACATTCATCACCAGATCCCATTCTTCCTCCGTGGTTTCTGTGACGGTGGTATAGCGCTGAATACCGGCATTGTTTACCAGTATATCGGGGCCACCAAGGCGGCTGCTCACTTCCGACATGGCAGCCAATACTTCTGCTTCCCTTGAAACATCGCAATGTATAAATATTGCGCGCGTTCCGAGAGAATCAGCCAGCTTCATCCCGCCGGCATCTCTGTCGAGGATGGCAACTGAAGCACCTTCCTTGTGAAATGCACGGATACAGGCACTGCCAATTCCCTTCGCTCCGCCTGTTACAACCACTGTTTTTCCTTCAAACTGCATTTTTCAGGCATTCAAATGTGAAACAAGTGGCAGGCCCTCTACGCCTGAATCTATTCGGGTGAGGCTCCAGCGCCCCAGATTGGAAACGAACAGCTGATCCATTTTTTCACCTCCAAACGCGATATTGGTGGGGTTCGACAGGGTATGTCCCTCCCAGTCATCCACAAAAACCGATACTTCTCCTCCTGTTTTTACGCGGTATATCCGGTTGGGTGCATAACAGGTAACAAACAAATCGCCATCGGCGGCGAAGGCCAGTCCATCGGGAACTGTTTCGGGCAGGGTGCATACCAGCGAGCGGTCGCCGGCAGATCCGTCGGGCAGGACGGCAATTTTCTCCACCCCCGGCATGAACGATACCGCCACATATAAATGTGTACCACCCGGACCCATTGCCATGCCATTGGCGAAGTTGAAAGGGCCTTCATGCCATACCACTCCACTTCCGTCTGGAGTGAATTTCAGGATTTTCCCGTTCACCTCCCGGAAAGCTCCGCTTTCGCTCACATACAGGTTACCAGCACTGTCGAAAACCCCGTAATTAGGGATATTGAAGCGGTGATCTCCGGCCCCGTTGGCGAACAGAGAGAGCAGGCGGGTGGACAAATCGAGTTTCCAGACGCATTTTTTGCCCAGATCACACACGGCCAGCCACCCGGCACCCGGACTGAAGGCAAGCCCCAGCACGAAACCGCCGGTGTTGGCGACCTCCTCCACTACCCTGCCGTCGGGTGAAATCCGGTAAATCTGTCCGGCCTCGCCACCGGCCCATATACTGCCATCGGGGTGAACTGCCACACATTCGGGGTGATCGAGCCCGGAGGCGAATTCGGTTGCTTTTGAAAGAATCGGGTGCATAACTGTTATGATAAACCGGTGATATTTCCGTCCTTGTCAATATCCATACCCTCTGAGGCCGGAATATTGGGCAGTCCGGGCATGCGCATTATATCGCCGAGGATAGGTACTATGAAACCTGCGCCTGCGGCGAATTCGAATTCACGCACGGTGACGTTGAAATTACGCGGACGGCCTACTTTGTTTTCGTTGTCGGAGAGTGACTTCTGCGTTTTGGCCATACAAACCGGCAGATTGTCGTAACCGAGATTTTTGATGGTTTTCAGTTGTGTGCGCGCTTTGGAGGAGAACTCCACCTCGTCAGCGCCGTAAATTTCGGTAGCGATGATCCTGATTTTCTCTTCAATCGGAAGTGCCCAGTCGTACAGTTGTTTATAGCTGTTTTTCCCGCTTTCGATCATATTGACCACTGCCTGTGCGAGTTCCACGTTGCCTTCACTGCCTTTTGAAAATCCGTAGGAAACCACTGCGGTGACGTCGAGCGATGCGCATTTTCCCTTTACCCAGTTGATTTCAGCTTCCGAATCATTGGGGAAGTAGTTGAGCGCAATTACCGGAGTCAGACCGAACTTTTTGCAGTTTTCTATATGTTTCTCGAGGTTTTCAAAACCTTTCTGCACGATGTCGAGGTTGGGCGTCTGGTAGGCATCCTTTTTGGCGCCTCCGTGGTGGCGAAGGGCGCGGATAGTAGCCACAAGCACCACTGCTTTGGGCTTGAGTCCGCCATAGGGACATTTGATATCGAGGAATTTCTCTGCGCCCAGATCGGCGCCGAATCCGGCTTCCGTCACCACGTAATCGCAGAGAGAGAGCGCCATTTTGGTAGCCATAATGGTATTGGTACCCTGTGCGATATTGGCGAAAGGGCCAGCGTGCAGGAATGCAGGGTTACCCTCGAGCGTTTGCACCAGATTGGGTTTGATGGCATCGCGGAGCAGAAGAGCCATGGCGCCCTGGGCTTTGAGATCGCGTGCGTAGACAGGTTTTTTATCAAAAGTAAAACCGACAAAAATGTTACCCAGTCTGTTTTTCAGGTCTTCGAAGTCTTTGGAAAGGCAGAGGATAGCCATTACCTCAGATGCCGGGGTGATATTGAATCCGTCTTCACGCGGAATACCGTTGGCGCTGCCGCCCAGTCCGATCACGATCTGGCGGAGCGCGCGGTCGTTCATGTCCATTACACGTTTCCAGACGATAGTTCTCGGATCAATATTGAGGCTGTATTCCTTGTTCTGGAGGTTATTGTCAATAAGTGCGGAGAGCAGGTTATTGGCCTTTTCCACCGCTGAGAAGTCGCCGGTGAAATGCAGATTGATATCCGTCATGGGAATCACCTGCGAGTAACCGCCGCCTGCGGCACCACCTTTAATACCAAAAACGGGGCCAAGTGAAGGTTCGCGCAGCGCGACGGCTGCTTTTTTCCCGATTCGGTTCAGGCCATCAGACAGGCCGATACTCATCATGGTTTTGCCCTCGCCGGTCATGGTAGGATTGAGAGCCGAGACCAGAATCAGGTTACTTTTGGCCACCTTCTCCTCATCAATCAGGGTGAGAGGCAATTTGGCTTTGTACTTGCCATATTGTTCGATATCATCGGAGGAGATGCCGAGTTTGGCAGCGATTTCCTGAATTGGTCTGATAGGGGCATTCTGGGCAATCTCCAGATCGGTTGGAAACATAGTGGTGTCAGGTTTTAGTTGATAGAACAGGTGCATGAAATTTGCGCCGCTAAGCTATCGCATAAGCCTGAACCTGCAAGGCTTTCGGGGTATTTTATTTGTGTTAGGGCTAAAGCATTGCTTCACACAAAGTCTTTACCTGAAATAAATGGTGTAATCGGTATATGTATGATATTCAACACCTCCATCACATCTGCCACCGCGCATTTTCTCCCGCCTTGACGTATATTGACACAAAATACGCACCATTGGCCGTCAGCCCATGGCTTCAGCCGTGGGAAACAGCGCAAGCCGCAGCCGTCAGCCCATGGCTTCAGCCGTGGGCGGCACCGCGCCACGAGCCGCCAAACAACCCGGGCCACCCACCGCGCCCCACCACGCAAAGGGCATTATTAACGTGACCGGCACAATTACCCCAGCATAAAATCCGGAAAATTCACACCCGCACCAGATTGCCCCCACTTGCTTTTCTCAGAAAAAGGATGTAACTTTGAATTGACTTCATTCAAAACACCCTTTAATATGCCAAAAAAGAAAACCCGGGACATCCGGTCACC
>JBDLWO010000189.1:0-19052 GCA_039804245.1 Bacteroidota bacterium | reverse complement strand
GCGGGGATAAGACCGCAGTTACCACCTACAGCACCTTCTGGTGCAAAAGTACCCGTGAATGGGGCTGAACCGCCAGTAATGGACGGAGCGCCATCCTGGAAAACCGTGTTGGTGAAGTTGTCACCGGAGCCACCATTACCAGTTGACAGAGCAATACGCTGGCCGCTCGGAGACTGGAGGTAGATATCCAGATCACTGTCCCAGGTGTGCGTAATATTGATTGTAACCTTCTGGAGTGTGGTGACAGTACCAGTTACGTTACAGTTGTAGTTGGCAATGCCACTACAAGCATCCGGGATGGTTGTGTTACCATTCTGGTTAAGGTTCGAGCCGTTGAAAGTCTGTGCAGAGGCAACTCCTGCAAGGCTCAGCAGCACGAAAACCACCAAATTCCCCAGTAAGGTAAAATTCTTCCTTATCATGAGATTAAGTTTTAGAATTTAAAATTGTTTTTTAATGAAAAGAACTTCACAGAGTTACTGGCACATACCAAAAGCGGTGCGTACACCATTGTACATACCTGCGAGCTGCTGGCTGGTCAGAGACTCGTCTCCCACGATCTGGCTGGCGCGTGTCAGATTTGTCAGTGCCGCGAATTCTACTGCTACAGAGTACTGCTCGACATCATTGATAGTCAAAGTGTAGTACTCATACTTGACACGCATCAGACTGGACGTATTGCCCAGTTTGAGCTGTGCTTTCATAGCCTCAGCCTCCGCAGTAAGCGTGGCAAGGCCTCCCTGAATGTCAGTAGCTGTGCCTGGCTGGCAGGCCGCTACTCCCATCTTTTGCGCAACAGACTCGTAAGGATTACCACTAGCTGCGCGGGTAACCTGCTGGGCCTGTGCGTCAACTGTGCCTAAAACAAGGAAAAACGCAACCATAGCGAAAACGCCGGCGGCCATCCTTATTCTGTTGAAAAGCAATTGACTCATTGTGTTGAAATTTTAGTGAGAAACTAAATGTGGTTTATGCAAAAAAACAGCGTTGCCTCCTCGTGTAGCCGGGGATGCAACGCAGTCTGAATTTCCGCCTCGAATGAAATAAAAGAATCAATCATGAGATTATTTTGCCGGACACGATCTTTGCAACAAAGATCATACCAAAATTTTAGCGAGTCTGGTGGATTAATCTGATAAAATGCAAAGATATTTATGGTTTTACTAACCAAAAAGAGTATCATCAGTTTTTTTCGATTAATATTTTTTTAATAACCCAGAAATAATATTAGTACAACAATTACATGGATATGCAGAATGAAATTCCTCCATTTTTAAAAGTGAAGGGTGAAATGCTTTATGTTTGCACCTGAATGTCATTTTGAAATGAGCAAGAATAAAAGATCCAGAATCAGCACGCCGGATAACGGCAAGTCACCTTCAAAATCACGAAAATATCTTCTGCCTGCTCTGGCGGGAGTAGTTCTTGTCATTGGGGTATATCTCTTTTTTCAACACAGCAATGATGCAGTACCCGGTATGACCGGTGAAATCACAGAGGAGAAAACCCTTGCCGCTGAAAAGCCGGTTCTCGAACTTCTCTCGCCTGATGCTACCGGTATTGACTTCGAAAATATCATTGTCGAAGATGAACAACATAATGTCATCAGAAACATCAACTTTTACAATGGCGGAGGTGTAGCTGTGGCTGATATCAACAATGACAACCTGCCAGACATATACTTTATATGTACCAACGGGAAAAACAGGCTCTATCTGAACCAGGGCAATTTCAGATTCAAAGATATCACCGACAGCGCAGGGGTCGGATCTGAAAAAGGGTTCGATACCGCTGTGAGTGCTGTTGATGTAAATGCAGATGGCTTCCTCGACCTGGTCGTCAATCGTTCAGGGCCCGATGACAATCCCGACCGGGTCATGCAGGTTTTTATCAATAACGGAAACCTCACTTTCACAGACAAGGCCGCCGAACTGGGTCTGGTTGACAAAAGCCCGCAAACCGGCGTCAATTTCTTCGACTACGACAATGATGGTGATCTCGACTGCTACCTGCTGAATCACCCGGCAGATCTGGGTGCCGCAAACAGGATCAACGCCAAAATCGGACCTGACGGCAAAACGCCGGTACCTGACCTGACTCCGAAAAACAAATATGATTCCGACCGGTTCTTCAGAAATGACAACGGCCGGTTCACCGATGTCTCCGGACAGGCAGGTATCGCCAACTTCGGGTTCGGCCTCAGCGTATCCGTTACTGATATCAATGGCGACGGATGGCTTGACATTTATGTCGGGAATGACTTTGTTCAACCTGACAACCTCTTTATCAATAACCAGAAGGGAAGCTTCTCCGATAAACTCGGCAGCTATTTCAGACACTGCTCCATGAGTACCATGGGCACCGAACTGTCAGATTTCGATAACGACGCCCGCGTTGACCTCATGGCGGTTGATATGTGGCCTGTGGAAAATTACAGACAGAAAAGCCTCAAAACGGCCAATACGCTCAGCCGCTACCTGACCATGACCAAATACGGGTACTTCGAGCCTGTAGCAAGAAATGTCCTGCAGAGAAATAATGGTAACGGCTCCTTCAGCGATATCGCCTGTGCAGCCGGTGTTTACAAATCCGACTGGTCGTGGAGCTGTCTCATGGCTGATCTAGATAACGACGGAATGAAGGACCTCCATATAGCAAACGGATACCGCAGGGAGGTTACCAACCGCGACTATCAGGAGTTCGTTCTGGCCGAGGTGGATAAAAAACGCGCCCAGAATAAAAAGAAGGAGTATGAAGATCTGATGGAATATCTGGGCCAGATGCCCTCTCACAAAATCAGGAATATTGTATGGCAAAATAAAGGAAACTGGCAATTCACCGACCGATCAGGCGACTGGATGACTATGCCCGCTTCATGGTCGTGCGGGGGCGCATGGGCCGACTTCGACGCCGATGGCGATCTCGACCTCGTGGTCAACAACCTCGAACAGCCCGCCTTCATCTACAAAAATCTGTCCGTAGAAAAAAATGCCGGGAATTTCATCCAGGCCAAACTGAAGGGAGCTCCGGCGAACCCGTTTGCCGTGGGCGCATCTGTACTCATTGAATACCAGGGACAAAAACAATATCAGGAATTGCACCCAAATCACGGAATTTTCTCATCAGTTGAACACCTTATTCACTTCGGGCTGGGCCAGTATGCACAAATTGACAAACTTACAGTGCGCTGGCCTGATGGCAAGTATCAGGTACTCTCAAATGTTCCCGCAAACCAGCGCCTGAATCTGAATTATACCGATGCAACAGGCTACATAGCCACACTTGTTTCGCCCGATGTCAAATCAGGCGGACTGTTCAGCGACAAAACCCAAAGCGCAGGACTTGATTTCAGACACCAGGACCCAATGTTCGCCGACTTTGAAACTTGGCCTCTCAACCCCTGGACAATCACCGATCTGGGTGCACTCACCGCCAAAGGAGATGTCAACGGTGACGGACTGGATGATGTATTCATTGGCAACGGGCCCAATAGTGCCGGCGCCGTTTTTATTCAGAATCCCAATGGCAGCTTCCGGCGCTCATCTGCCAATACGTTCGAGGCGGATAACAAGTACGAAGATCACGGTGGACTGTTCCTGGATGCAGACTCAGACGGAGATCAGGATCTGTTCGTTCTGAGCGGCGGGGCCGAAGCGTCATCCGCCGAGCTCTGGCAATGCAGGCTCTATACCAATGACGGCAAAGGAAATTTCAGCAAATCTCCCGATGCATTGCCCTCCTTCAGAGATTTGTGCCTGCGTGCCACAGCGTACGACTTCGACGGGGATGGGGATCAGGATATTTTCATAGGAGGAAGGATTACACCCAAAAGCTGGCCTCTCACGCCCAGAAGTGTTGTGCTGGAAAATAACGGAGGAAAATTTACCGATGCCACCAGCCGGGTAGCAGGCGATTTTGAGCGTTGCGGTATGGTAACTGATCTGGCCTGGGCAGATATTGACGGCGATCAGAAAGCTGAACTCATCGTCACCGGAGAATGGATGCCTGTATCCGTTTTCAAACTGTCGGGCAACAAACTGCAGAACATCACCCCTCAGTCAGGTCTCGAAAACTCCAACGGCCTCTGGAATAAACTTGAAATGGCCGATCTGGATAAAGACGGTGACCTGGATATCATTACAGGCAATCTGGGTCTGAATCTCAGGCTGACAGCCTCTGCCGAAGCTCCCCTGCGCTGCTATGCCAAAGATTTTGACAACAACAATACACTCGATCCGATTATAGCCTTCCAGGAAAACGGTAATATATACCCGCTGGTACAAAAGGATGTTCTGGTGAAACAAATACCCAGTCTGAAGAAACGATTCCTGTACTCAGACGATTATGCAAAAGCAACTATCAGTGACATATGGGCACAAAAAGACCTGGACGGTGCCTCCCGGCTGATTTGCTATGATCTGGAAACCTGCTGGTGGGAAAATCAGGGAGGCAAATTCATCAGAAGAAGCCTTCCGTCACAGACGCAGATTTCTGTCAATCAGGGTATAGCGGTTACTGATGTGAATGCTGACGGAAACCCGGATATCATCATGGCTGGAAACAAATACGGGTTTGAGGTGGAAACCAACCGTTCAGACGCCGGAAATGGTTCCGTGCTTCTCGGCGACGGAAAGGGCAACTTCCGGTGGCTCGACAATACGCTGAGTGGATTCTGGGCCTCACGGGAAGTCAGGGATATTGCGCTGCTCAAGGGCGCCGGGAACAGGCAAACAGTGATTGTCTCAAATAATAACGGTCAGGCACAGGTATTTCAAACAGGAAACTAGGATCAGGCCAGAACTGGCTTCCAAACAAACGGAGCGCGTCTGAATGAACAGGCGCGCTCCGTTTTTATTATCTGCAGATCGGGTTTTTGTTACTTCCGGCGAAGCACAAGACTGTCAGCAGGATACTGAGCCTTCAGTCCATCCATGGCCGACTGGGCCCAATTGACGATCAGCTCGCGCTGCGCATCGGTCAGTCGCGCATCCGCGTGCGTCCAGGTGTACGAGCCGAGCGGCATTTCCTCTTCCTTTACCATTTCGATGATCTCCTCGAGCTTATGGTTCTGTACCGCTATCTTGCGGGTAGTAAATTCATGGAAGTTCAGGTGTTTCTTGCCGTCATTCACATGTTCAGCCAGCCACCAGGCAACAGGTTGTATGCTGGCATACCAGGGGTAACGAGTCTGGTTACTATGGCAGTCGTAACAAGCCGGTTTCAATACTGACATCACCTCATCAGGAACGGAGTATTTACCCGCAATATCTCCGGGAGTCGCGCCAGAATCGTTTTTTTCAGGATGTATGAACTGAATGATGAGCAGCACGCCGAGCAATCCGAGCAGTACTTTTTTCCCATATTTTTTCATGATTATCTGATTTTTCCGACCATCAGGACGCGCTTTACAAGCGGGAATCCATCAGCATCGGTATTTTTGAAAACTACATCAATATCCCAGGAGACATCACCCTTGAAACTCAGTGTGTTGAATACTACCTCCACACGGCCCTGTTTGCCCGGCTGAATTTTATCGGCAGTCCATTTAACCTCCATACATTCGCAGGCACTGACCATGTCAATTTCAAGCACGTTATTGCCAATATTGTCGAAAACATACTCGTATTTTACAAATTCGCCCTCTTTTACCTCATTGAAATCAAAACGTTCGGTCTTGAACTTCAACTCTCTGTCAGCCGGATTGCCATTGGCAGACTCAATCAGCTGCTGAAGGAACTGAAGGGCCCCCAGCGACTGCTTGCCTCCGGTGGGAGCAGGAGCAGCGGGTTTCTTCTCCCGCTTTTCAATTTTTTCTGTTACAATACTGGTTGGGCCGGCAATGATCTTGAATTCTGTACGGCGGTTGAGCTGATGTTCCTCTTCAGTACATTCCACTCCATTGGCACATTTGTTCAACAGAACCTTCTCGCCATAGCCCTTTGCCACAATCCGGGCGTCTCCGATACCTTTTGTAACCAACCAGCGTTTGGCACTCTCGGCACGGCGCTGCGACAGATCTTCATTATAGGCGTCATTGCCGCGCGCATCCGTGTGTGAAGAAAGCTCGATCTTCATTTCCGGATTTTTTGACATCATATCTGCGAGATACTGCAGATCCGGTTCAGCATCGGTACGAATTTTGTCGTCGTTGAAATCGTAGAGGATATTGTCGAGACGAATAGGTTCATTGATGCGGATAGTATCGTACTCAGGTTCTTTCTTCAGCAGCCGCAGCGTGAATTTCTTTTCCACTTTGGTTGTTTTTTTGATTCCGAGGGTACTGAGTGCGAGCGTATCGGGTCTGTAGCCCGGAGCGGAGGCAATCAGCACATAAGACTTGTCGGGCTCAAGATTGAATGCGAAAGAATTGGTGGCGGGGTTGGTCTTTTCCTCTACATTCTTTGATGTTTTTTCGGTTACATCAATAATACCGATTGTACAGTCTTTAAGTGGCTGGTTCTCCTTTTCACCTTTACGTTTGAGCCTGAACGTCTGTACGGCCAGTTCCACCTTGATTCTCTCAAGTTCCCAGGCATAGATATCATCACAGCAAGTTTTGCTTTTGAGGTTGTTGGGGCCGGGGCGATTGCTGACCAGGTATCCGCTCATTCCGTCGGAGGTACGGCTGTAGAACTGGTCATCGAGTGTGGTATTTATTCCAGCAGGAAGAATTTTGGGATCGCTCCAGACGGAACCGTTCCACTGGCTTTCGAAGACATCGAGCCCTCCCATAGTCGGGCGGCCATTGGAACTGAACCAGAGCTTGCCCTCCTGATAGAATGGCGAAACATCATCGCCGGGAGAATTGATCACCTTCCCGAGGTTCACCGGAAGGCCAAAAACACCTTCAGATTTGCGGGGGCAATAATAAATATCGAAGCCGCCTTCTCCACCTGGCATATCGGCTGCGAAGAAAAGTACTTTTTCACCAAACAATTCGCCCTCACAGGGATGCTTGGCAACATAGCTACCGTTTACACCTACCGCTTCGTTGGCAGCTCCCCACCCTTCTTTCGATTTGGTGGCGTAGAAAATCTGGCTTGCAGCGAGGCCCTGTCCTTTTTCGGCCATTTGTACGCGGGTGAAGTACATTGTATTCCCGTCGGGAGCAATACTAACGTTGCCCTGATGCCACCCTTCCCGGTTGATATCCTGCCCGAGTGCCGTGGGTTCTGCGTATTCCGGCACACCTTCCGTTGATCCGGTCTGGGTAGTTGAAACCACCTTGGAGAACCAGTCACCGGCCTTGTTATCCACTACAATAATCTCTTTTGATTTGAGTGTAGTATAATAAAGCTGTCCATTGCTGTAAGACGGAGAGCTTTCAGTTTGCGGGCTGTTAGCCGACTTTCCGATGTTGTTAACCATCAGGTTCTCTGGTTGTTTTGCCTTGCGTGCAATTTCAGAGCCTGCGATTTCACGCTTGGCCATGACCTTGAGGCTGTCGCTGGCTCCGTCGGCCAGATACTGTTTGAACATATCAATTGCCTCTGCGTGTTTGCCATTGTATTTCATGCACAGCGCAAGCCAGTATCTGTATTCAACAAATTCAAATTTGCGGTCACGCTGAACGATACGGGTGAGCGATTTCTCTGCTTTTTCGTAATCGCGCAGTTCGATATTCATCATGGCGATTCTTACGGCCAGAAACTTGTCCTTGTTGTCCTCGTAAGCTTTTTCAAAAAACTCGAGTGCTGCGTAAGGATTACCGTTATTCAGGGCCTCCTCTGCCGCTTTCAGATTGGCTTCAGGCGTGGAACGGTTCAGGGGCTGGGCCTGAGAAACAGTCATTGCAGCTATAACAATTGCTGCCGCCAGGAAAAGCGATTTTTTCATAGTATGATGCCAAAAAACCGGCTAAAAGACCGGAATTATCGTTAATTTTGGTGATATGCTGATTGGTTCACAACCCGGGAGCTAAGTGCCGAAATAGTAACTGACTGCTCTGCATGATGCGTCAGAATCTCGGACAAAGTACCTTGGTTTTGATTACCGCAGGCTTGTAAATTCTGATGATATAGCTGGCTGCAAGTTCAAAACCGCCACGAAGATTGGTATCCGCACTGAGCCCGGAAATATTCACATCATAGGCAAGCCCCACTCTGAGTGATTTGACCTGGGCGCCGAAGATCGGATGAACTGCATCGCGGAAGCGGTAACCCAGTCCGAAAAGCAATGTAACGTCCTTTTCTTCGTTAAAGAGATAGGAACCCAGTCCCTGAACGATGATTTCATCGTGAGCACCGGCCATGGTTTGATATATGAAGGTCGGACTAACCGTCAGTTTGTCGTTCATTTTGATATTGAACTGACCGGTCGCCACCGAACGACGGGCGATTTCATCACTGCTTTGCTGTGGAGCGCCGCCACCACCGCCGGTACCGCCACCGCCACCGGTAATCAGGCCATACTGACCACGGTCAATATGATACATGGCATATCCGATACTGAAATCCATCTGCTTGTTCAGTTTGGATTTCAACACAATACCACCGTCAATATCGGTCCAGCTGGACTGATCGCGGTTCAGGTTGGCAAAATCAACATCCAGATTCTGGTTGTAGTCGCTACCCCCCTTGTTGAGGAAGCCTTCGGCAAAACGCGCCTTGTCGGGATTGAGGCGCCGACTGGCCTGGCCGTATTGAGCGCCCAGTGTCAGATAGGTGGTACCTTTCTTGTTCAGAGCGAGGTGATAAGACGCACCCAGCTTGGCTGCTGTATGTGTGAGTCCAAGAATACCCGCCTTGTCGCTGAAAACAACCAGACCAACTCCCACCCAGTCGCGTTTTCTGAAACCTCGGATAATCGGGGCGTCAACCGATACGCACGGCGTCTCGAACTGATCCCTGCTCATGATACTGGTCCATTGACTTCTGTAAATACCACTGATACGCGCAGTACCCTCAAATCCGCCAATATTGGCCGGATTGAGTGTCATGGGAGACATATTGTACTGAGAGAAGTGTATATCCTGCGCTGTAGCTGTGCCTGTGATGACAGACAGCAAAAAGAACGCAGAGAGTAGTTTTCGGATACGCATACGCTGTTTTGTATGTGTGAAGTGGTGAAGTAAAAGTGTGCTGCCGCTAAAAGCCCGGTTCCGGTAGCCCGGGACATTATTCCGGCGAAAAGTAACTTAAAATTGGCAATCAGGAGTCATGCAAAAACGCTGAATTGAAAAAAAACGCGATTTTGCCACAAACTCAAACAAAAAAACTATTTTTTTCTTTTTGGAGCAACCCCTTCCGCAGCTTTTTGAGTTTCGGAACTGCCGATTTCAGCCTGATCAGCAAACGCTGCTCCACCCTTGTACCAGAGGTATAGTGCAAACAAACAGAGCAGTATGGTAAGCGCAGAAGCAGCAAAGGATATCTTTTCACCCGTGTAATAAGATACAGGTTCGAAGCGCATCTCCAGTTTCTGGTTCTGTCCGGCAGGCAAACGCATGGCACGAAGCAGATAGTTGGCCTTGGTAAAACCTCCTTCCACTTTCTGTCCGTTCAGATAAACATTCCAGCCCTTTGAAGGCGGATAATACATCTCGGAGAATACAGCCAGCTGATCACTCTGTGCGGAGTATTCATATTCGAGTTTCTCCGGATGGTATTTTGTAAGTCGGATGGTAGCGGTAGTGTCGGGTTGTATGGTCAGGCCGCCGAGCATGTCTGCATATTTCTGTTGAACAACGGCCGATTCCTTCGGATTGATACTGCGAAGTGATGCGAGTTCTGTGTCGCCATCGGGCACTATCTCGTAATTTTTCACAAACCAGGCATTACCGCAGGCTTCAGCAACCCGGTTTGGACCAGTCTGTGTAATGATATACTTCACATTCAACATGCCGAGTACCGGCAGACTTTTGGGCAGGCTCTCGCCGTTGAAGAAGGTATCCACTACTTCCTGGAAACGCTGCAATTTGGCTGCATGGTATCCTCCAATATTCTTGTGGTGAAACGAAGGCTGGAAGTTGGTAGCCATATTTCCACCCCTGAAGTCAAACACCCGGTAGTACATCTCCGGATCAGCCTTTATAATTTTATCAAACTGCGTCTCTGCGGGTGGAGCCAGCGAAGCCTTTCTGGCCTCATATTTAACGTCGGAAAGCGTGCGGCGACATACCTTCCAGTGGTCGGTGAGGCCGATTGCGATAATTGCAATTACAGCCAGTGTAGCATTCAGCTTACCTTTCAGATACAGCCATGCGAAGGCAGCTGCTGCGATCAGGAACGCCAGAGACCGATATAAATCACTCATAAGCAAAGCGCTGCGATCCTGACGAATCAGGTTGCGGAGTGTTTCATTGTCGCCCAGTGCCACTTCGTTTGGCCCCTCTCCGGGTGCGCACACGAGCGCGGCCGCACACAGGGCCGCTGTGATACCCGCGGAAGCGTAGAGAGCAATTTGTTTTTTACCGGCATCCACGTCAGCACTGAGAAAGCGCTGAAGACCCAGTGCAGCGAGTGCTGCCACGCAGAGCTGCGCCGGTCCGAATGCCATTGTCACCGCCCTGAACTTGTTGAACATGGGCAGATAGTCGTACCATAAAGTCTCATTCAGCACAAAATGCTTACCCCAGGCGATGGAAACCATGAAGATTCCGCCCAACAGAAACCACCATCGGGAGGGGCCCTGCGCCAGGAATGCTCCCAGGAAAAAAAGGAATACCGCTACAACCCCGAAATAGATGGCTGTCCCGACAAATGGCTGCTCTCCGGCGTAAAGGAGACCTCCTGTCTGCCGGTCAAGTTGTTCCGGAGTAAGGTTATCCGGACGGCGGCTCATGATAGTTTTGAAAAACTCAGTTTCCTGATAGGATTCGCCGGATCCGCCACCAGCAGCGTGCGGAACTACCAGAGTAGCACTCTCACAGATACCATAACTCCAGCCAAACAGATAGTCCTTGTCAAGGCCGTTGCCCTTTTCGGATTTGGTGGTCAGTTCGGAGCCACCGCGTATGGTCTCCTGACTGTATTCATAGGTTGGCCAGACTTTTGACATGTTGCAGGCAACACCCAGTGCGACAGCAGCTACGCTCAGTGCCGCAGCTTTCCCCCACTTCACGATTTCTTTCTTCATAACAGCATCAACCAGTAGCGCCAATCCGTAAATACCCATCAGTATGAATGTGTAATACGTGATCTGGAGGTGACTGACATATATTTCAATAGCTGTAAACAATGCAAGAAGTCCGGTTCCAGCAATCCAGCGCCCGCGGAAGAGCAGCACCATTGCTGCCATGAGGGCCGGTGCGATAGCAAGCGCAGCCATTTTGGTAGAGTGCCCTGCTTCCAGAATATCCACATTATAAGAGGTTATCCCGAATGCCAGCGCACCAAAGACGCCAACCAGCCAATTGCAATTCAGCACTGAAAGCAACAGATACATAAAGAACATCGCTGCGAAAACAGAAGCCCACACATCGGTGTAATCAGCGAACAGAAAAGCAGCTTTTGCCAGCGGACGGGTCAGATTTCCCTGCGGTGTGGTATAAATCTGATAACTGGGCATACCTCCGAACAAACTGTTTGTCCAGAGCGGAGCCTTGCCTTCTTTCTTGATGTAATCCTGTATTTCAGTCTGAATGGCACGGGCCTTATCGTTATCAGGCTGAGGCAGAACCTTGTCTCCAAAGAAATTGGGAGAGAAAAAGATGGCCGCAACCGCCAACAGGATGAGCGCGGCATAAACATGAGGTAGTAATTTTTTGAAATCCATAGACACGGAAAGAGCTGTTCGGGGCGAAGGTAGCGAGAAATCATGTTTCAGCATATTATTACCCGGTTTACGGTTAATTAATATGCGAAAAGGCTATTCATTGCTAACTTGCCCCCGTAAAAACTGACATTATGATGAAATACCTGCCACTGCTCGTACTGCTTTTTCTTTCTGCATGCAATCTGCCCCGGAATATTTCCGTTCAGCAACTGAAGCAACAGCGTATTCAGCTTCCCAATCAATGGAGCCTCACTCCTGCCGGCAGCATACACCTTCCTCTTGGCGATCTTCCTCTCCAGATGGTTGTATCACCCGATCAAAAATGGATCGTCGTGACCAATAACGGGGTAGGAAAGCAAAAAATCCAGCTGTTCAGAAACGATGAGGGCAAATTATCTCTGTCAGATGAGATACCAATAGCAAAGGCATGGTACGGACTGGCGCTAAACACCGATGGAAGCAGGATTTACGCATCGGGGGGAAATGACAACACAATTGTCGTGTTCAGAAATGAATCGGGAAAGCTGCGTCGGGATACCGCTCTTGCACTCGGTCTGGCCTGGCCCAAAAACAAAATTTGCCCGGCAGGCGTGGCCATAAACGACGTCTCGGAACAAATTTACACCGTTACCAAAGAAGACAGTGCTTTTTATGCGCTGTCGCTGAAAGGTGATATCATCAAAAGGGTACCACTGGCAAGCGAACCTTATGCTGTGCTGTTTTTGAAAGACAGAAATGAAGTGGCCGTTTCGCTGTGGGGCGCAAAAAAAATCCTGATATTCGACAGCAATTCATTCACGCTGAAAAGTGAAATAGCAACAGGCGATCATCCGAACGAAATGGTGGCAGACAAAAAGGAAAAAACCTTGTATGTAGCATGTTCGCTCGACAATGCGGTGTATTGCATTGACCTGAAAAGCCGCAAAACACTCGAAGTGCTCAACACCGCACTCTATCCGGATGCCCCCAACGGTTCCACCCCCAACAGTCTGGCCCTATCGGACGATGGAGAAACACTCTACATAGCCAATGCGGATAACAACTGTCTGGCAGTCTATGAGGTCGAAAACCCCGGAGAAAGTGAGGCGGAAGGATTCATTCCCACTGGCTGGTATCCCACTTCCGTCAGGTGTACAGGCGATAAGATACTGGTTGCCAATGGCAAGGGAATGTCTTCGGTTGCCAATCCGAAGGGGCCCAGTCCGTTCCACAAAAGAGAAGACTCCCGGGCTGCACAGTATATCGGTGCACTGTACCAGGGGACACTCAGTGTAATTCAGGAACCGGAGGACCGGGAACTCGAGACTTACTCAAAACTGGTTTATGAAAACTGCCCGTATAATAAATCCCGGGAGTTGTACACAGAGGGTGAGCCTGGCAATCCCGTACCCATGCGCGTGGGCGACCCCTCCCCCATCAGATATGTGTTTTACATTATCAAGGAAAACAGGACATATGATCAGGTTCTGGGCGATTTGCCGGCAGAAATGGGCGGGAACGGCGACCCGAACCTGTGCCTTTTCCCGGAGAAAGTAACCCCCAACCAGCACTGGCTGGCGCGCGAGTACGTGTTGCTCGACAATTTTTACGTGGATGCAGAAGTGAGTGCTGACGGCCACAACTGGAGTACTGCAGCCTATGCCAACGATTTTGTGGAAAAAACATGGCCCACCAGCTACGGGGGCCGCGGAGGAAACTACGACTACGAGGGAACGAGGAGAGTAGCTTTTCCGAAAAGCGGTTTTATCTGGGACAACTGCAAGCGTGCAGGAATCTCATACCGCACGTACGGCGAATTTGCCGACGATAACAAGGCCAATTACGAAACAATAGAAGGTCACTTTTGTCCGAACTACTCCTCCTGGGACATGAATTACCAGGATATTTCAAGGGAGAAAGACTGGCAGCGTGATTTCGACAGCCTGCTTCAGATCAATCAGGTGCCCCGTTTCAATACTATCCGTTTTGGAAATGATCATACCTCCGGCATGGCAAAAGGGGCCTACTCGCCTTATGCCTCAGTAGCGGATAATGATCTGGCTGTGGGCCGTTTCCTGGAACATCTGTCCCATTCAAAAATCTGGAAAGAAAGTGCCGTATTTATCCTTGAAGACGATGCACAAAATGGTGCAGACCATGTGGATGCACACCGGAGCATCGCCTTTGTGGTCAGTCCGTACGTAAAGCGCAGGTACGTTGATCACACAATGTACTCTACCTCCTCCATGCTCCGCACAATGGAGCTGATACTCGGATTGCCACCGATGAGCCAGTACGATGCAGCTGCTACACCTATGTGGCGTTGTTTCAACGACAAACCGGATTTTACTCCCATCAAAGCCCTTGAGCCGGGAGTTTCCATTGACGAGCGGAACGCCTGGGTAGAGCCACTCAGCCGTATTTCAGAGACATGGAACCTTGCGGAGGTGGATGCAGTGCCCGATCGCGAATTCAATGAGGTGCTGTGGAAGGCCCTGAAGGGACTGGACAGTGAAATGCCCGCCCCAAGGAGAGCTGCCTGGTTGAGTGCCGAAAAAGATGATGACTAATTTTGCCTGGTCCAGGGCTCTCTTCCGGAATGGCCCCTGGCAGGCCCTTTGAGTGAATCCCCCAGTTCTTCCCGGATCTGATTGGCCATTTCACCCAGTTTTGCTACAATTTCAGGAAAATTACCGGCTACATTGGTAGTTTCGGAGGGATCCTCATTCAAATTATACAGTTCGGCCTGTTCCATTCTGACCTGACGATATTCACCGGGGAGCCCGTCTTTACCTGCATATCCTCCGTTCAGTGTGCGGTAGCTGTGAGGGAAGTACAGCTTCCACTGGCCGCTCTGAACAGCCTGTAATTCATTGACATTATAGTAAAAAAACAATGCATCATGGGGGCTGTAAATTGAATCGCCACGCAGCAGGGGCAGAATATTGACCCCGTCAACAGTTCTGGATGGCATATCCGAACCAGTGAGTGCCGCCACGGTAGGAAGCAGATCAATAGTCATTGCCGGAACCTGAATACTGGAGCCGGCGGGTATTACCTCTGGCAAACTGGCGATAAAAGGTTCTCTTACGCCGCCCTCCCACACAGTACCCTTGCCTTCTCTGTATGGCCCGGCACTGCCTGCGTGATTGCCGTAAACCAGCCATGGACCGTTGTCGGATGTAAAAATAACAAGTGTATTTTCTCTGAGGCCATGTCTTTCCAGTTCCCTGGCCACTTCACCAACTGACCAGTCGAGCTCCATGATGACATCGCCGAACAGACCTTTTCCCGATTTGTTTCTGAATTGGCCGGATACGGCAAGCGGCACATGGGGCATTGGATGAGCTATGTACAGGAAAAACGGATTGTTTCTGTTTTTCCTGATAAATCTGACAGCGTTGGCCGTGATATCCCGGGTGATTCCTGACTGATTTTCGAGGTATTTTACCACTTTTTCGTTGTGATAGTACGGAAGTGGCTTGAAATCAAAAACAGAGCCCTGCTGGGGATGGCGAGGCCACATATCGTTTGAATATGGTATTCCGCGAAATTCATCGAAACCCTGGCGATTGGGCATACACTCCGGTGCATCCCCCAAATGCCATTTTCCGAAGAGGGCGGTACGGTATCCGTTGGCCTTGAGCATATCGGCTATAGTGACCTCCTCAGGATTAAGGCCTTTACCGGAACCAGGCATCAATGCCTGGTGGATACCAATCCGGTTGGGATAACAACCGGTCAGCAAAGCAGCCCGGGCAGCAGAACAAACCGGCTGGGCGGTGTAAAAGTGAGACATGACAACACCTGATCCGGCGAGTTGATCTATAGCCGGAGTAGGAATTTCACCACCGAAGCAGCCAATATCGGCATAACCGAGATCATCAGCGAAGATAATAACTACATTGGTTTGGGCGCCCGGGTATGAGTAACAGCCTGATAGGAGCAGTAGAAGCAGAAAAATACGCATATCAAAAAAAAGCGCGGAAAAGTACATCAAAACTCTGTGAAAGCAGGAGTTGATGTAACTTTCCGCGCCTGAGAAAACGGGTGGGAGCGAGATCAGTACTCGTCCTCGTTGAAAAAAAAGTCATCGTGCCTGGGATAATCAGGCCAGATGTCCTCGATACCCTCATATAACTCGCCATCGTCTTCCAGCTCTTCGAGGTTTTCTATCACCTCACTTGGAGAACCTGATCGGATAGCGTAATCAATGAGTTCGTCTTTTGTTGCTGGCCAGGGGGCTTCTTCCAGGTATGAAACCAATTCGAGTGTCCAGTACATAATTTTTCCCTTTGAATGGTTTATTACTTTATTGAAACGGCAGATCAGAGAATCAGCATGGCGTCGCCGTAACTGTAGAAACGGTACTTTTCCTTCACAGCTTCGTTATAGGCATCCATGATAAGGTCAATACCTCCAAAAGCAGCAATCATAATGATGAGGCTTGACTTTGGAAGGTGGAAGTTGGTAACCATAGCATTGGCTATGCTGAAGTCGTAGGGCGGAAATATGAATTTGTTCGTCCATCCTTCAACAGCCTTGAGCCGGTTGTCAGCAGAAACAGCTGTTTCAATCGAGCGCATTACAGTAGTACCGATTGCGCATACTTTGCGACCCTTGTCAAGACCACCATTTACTGTATCGGCGGCGTCTGGCGGGATACGGAAGTATTCGGCTTCCATTTTGTGTTTCGACAAGTCTTCCACATCAATGGTACGGAAAGTACCAAGACCAATATGCAGTGTGAGTTCGGCGAAATTCACCCCTTTCAATTCAAGTCGTTTGAGGAGTTCGCGACTGAAATGCAATCCTGCGGTGGGTGCAGCAACGGCGCCGGGTTCTTTGGCATAGATTGTCTGATAGCGTTCGCGGTCAATTTCCTCTGGCTCCCGCTCTATATATTTGGGTAGTGGCGTATTGCCCAGACGCATCAGTTCGTGGTGAAATTCCTCATCCGTTCCGTCGAACAGGAACCGGATAGTTCTGCCACGCGAGGTGGTATTGTCAACTACTTCAGCTACGAGTGCATCATTTCCATTCTCGTCTTCAAAGTAGAGTTTGTTACCCACCCTTATCTTGCGGGCCGGATCAACGAGAACATCCCACAGGCGGGCACTGTGATTGAGCTCCCGAAGCAGAAACACCTCAATTTTAGCGCCTGTTTTTTCCTTCTGCCCAAAAAGGCGGGCAGGGAAAACTTTGGTATTGTTGAAAATCATCACATCGCCATCATTGAAGTAGCCGAGGATGTCCTTGAATACCTTATGTTCTATTTTCCCCGTACTGCGATTAACCACCATAAGGCGGCTTTCATCGCGCTCCTGAGAGGGGTACTGGGCGACCAGTTCCTTGGGGAGATTGAAGTTGAACTGAGACAGTTTTGTACGCATATTCTTCTGTGCAATTGGGTGTGAGCCGTTACCTGAACGGCTAAACGGCTGCAAATGTAAAATTCTTTGGGAAACGAAAAACGATTGAAAAAGTTTCAAGAAAAATGGAATCAGTCCTGACTCACAGAAATCAGGCTTCAGCCACCTCTTTTGATGCCTTTTTGCGCTCAAAATCCTTCAGATAAATTTTACGCAGACGAATACTTTTAGGTGTGACCTCTACATATTCATCCTCCTGAATGTATTCGAGTGCTTCTTCCAGCGTAAAGCGACGCGGTGGAGGCAGTGAAGCCTTGTCGTCAGAGCCGGAGGCACGGTGATTTGTCAGTTTCTTGGATTTGGTAACATTCACCACCAGATCATTCGGGCGGGTGTTTTCACCAATAACCTGTCCTTCATATACCTCTTCACCCGGATCAATGAAAAACGTACCCCTGTCCTGCAGATTGTCGAGGGAATAGGCAAAGGCAGTACCTGTTTCCATCACAATCAGCGAACCATTCTGGCGACCGGAGATTTCTCCTTTCCAGGGCTCGTAAGTGAGAAAACGGTGTGTCATGATGGCCTCGCCCTGAGTGGCCGTCAGTACGTTGGAGCGAAGCCCAATAATACCACGGGAAGGGATTTCAAAACGGAGGATGAAACGATCGCCTTTGGGCTCCATACTCTTCATGACACCCTTCCGGCGCGTAACCAGTTCTATACATTTGCCGCTGGAGGTCTCCGGAACGTCAATGGTAAGTTCCTCAACAGGCTCATTTTTCTGGCCGTCTATCACTTTGGTAATTACACGGGGCTGACCGATCTGGAGCTCATAACCCTCGCGGCGCATGGTTTCGATCAATACAGACAGGTGGAGAACGCCACGGCCGTAAACCATCAATGAGTCGGCGCTGTCAGTATCCTCCAGGCGCATGGCAAGGTTTTTCTCGAGTTCCTTTTCAAGACGCTCGCGTACGTGGCGGCTGGTAACAAACTTGCCCTCCTGACCAAAAAATGGAGAATCATTGATAGTAAAGAGCATTCCCATTGTCGGCTCGTCAATAGCAATGCGCTCCAGTGCCTCCGGATTCTCATAATCGGCAATAGTATCTCCGATTTCAAAACCGTCCACACCCACTATCGCACAAATATCTCCTGCAAGAACCTCCTGCGCCTCTTTTTTCGCCAGACCGTCGAAAACGTACAATTGCTTGATACGGTGCTTCTGAATGGCGCCATCGCGCTTGACGAGCGAACAGGCCTGGCCTGAAACAAGGCGGCCACGAGTCAGGCGACCGATGGCAATACGCCCGATAAAGGCAGAATAGTCGAGAGAGGTGACAAGCAGCTGTGGAGTGCCGTCATATACCTTTGGCTCGGGAATGTACTTGATAATATCATCGAGCAAAATATTGATATCAGAAGCCTGATTCTTCCAGTCGTGACTCATCCAGCCCTGCTTGGCAGAACCGAATACCACCGGGAAGTCGAGCTGATCTTCATTGGCCTCTAACGCGAACATCAGATCGAACACCTGTTCGTGGGCCCAGTCCGGATTACAATTCTCCTTGTCAACCTTGTTAATAACTACCAGCGGTTTTTTACCCATCTGCAGAGCTTTCTGCAATACAAAACGAGTCTGTGGCATAGGGCCCTCGAAGGCATCTACGAGCAGGAGAACGCCATCGGCCATATTCAGTACGCGCTCCACCTCACCACCGAAGTCGGCGTGACCCGGGGTATCAATGATATTGACCTTACAGTCTTTCCATCTGATGGATACGTTTTTGGCGAGAATGGTAATACCCCTCTCCCGCTCAAGATCATTGTTGTCCAGAATAAGTTCGCCGGTCAGTTCATGTTCCTTGAACACCTTGGCGGCGTGGATCATCTTGTCAACGAGTGTGGTTTTGCCGTGGTCAACGTGGGCAATAATGGCGATGTTGCGGATGTTTTTCATGAAAATGCCTTGTGGCGAAACGC
>JBDLWO010000188.1:0-7097 GCA_039804245.1 Bacteroidota bacterium | reverse complement strand
CTATCAGCGGAGCAATAATGGCACCCGCATTGGTGCCGGCATTGAGTACTCCTGTGGCAAAGGCGCGTTCTTTTTTGGGAAACCACTCCGATACGGCTTTGATCGCAGCCGGGAAATTGCCTGCTTCCGTGATGCCCAGCCCTACGCGCGCGAGGATGAGCCCGAAGTGTGTCCGGGCAAAAAAATGACCCATCGCCGCAGCGCTCCAGGTAAACAGGGATAGTGCGTACCCGGTTTTTGTACCCAGACGATCAATCAGCCGGCCTGCGAGTACGTTGGCAAGGGCATACGACAGCTGAAACGCCACCGTTACGTTGGCATAGTCTGTTTTCGTCCAGTTGAACTCGGCATCCAGGTATTCCTTCACCAGACTGATGACGGCCCGGTCGAGGTAGTTGACTGTGGTGGCAAAAAAGAGCAGCGCACAGATGGTCCAGCGGTATTTTCCGGTCATAAAGGATATTTAAAAAGGTTTGAAGGGCTTTTTCCCCGCCATGACTTCCTGCTTCACCGGATCAAAGGTCACGCGCATGCCCGTACGCCAGGCTGCCGTGGCCATGATATTGGCGATGGAATGCTGATACCCTGCCTCCACAGGTGCATTGGGCTGTTTCCTGCTCCTGACGCACTCCATCCAGTTTTTGACGTGATTGAAGGTATGGGAGTCGGAACCTGTGTTGGCATCGTATGCCACACCCGGACCCTCAAGTTTGCCTGCTGCAAGCAGATTGGGTTTCATTCCCATGGCCGACGCTTCAGCCTCCTTCAGTCCGCCGCGGTCGCTGATTTCGTTGGTGTCGAGATTGATCATACCGGCGTTGGAGTAATACAGCTCTTTGGTATCACCGGCTGAATTGGAAAACCGGGACGTAAACTGTACCTGGAATCCGGTGGAGGGGTCGTCGGCAGGTCCGTAATCGAACACAACGGTGAGGGTGTCTGCATTGGTACGGCCATCTTTCCACTGGTAAATACCGCCGTTGGCCACGACGCTGCGCGGATGCTGCAGTCCGGAAAACCAGTGGACAGTATCTATCTGATGACTCATCCACTGTCCGGGGATACCCGAAGAATACGGCCAGAAAAGCCGGTATTCCACATACTTGCGCGGGTCGAAAGGTTCGTAAGGCCGGTTGGCCAGGAAGCGCTTCCAGTCCACATCCGACTCCTTCAGGTTTTCAACCAGCGCAGGACGGCGCCAGCGGCCGGGCTGGTTCACATTCCACATAAGCTCTACCATCACGATGGGGCCGAATTTGCCCGACTGTATGTAGTTTGCCGCCTCTTTGTAATTGTCGCCGCTCCGGCGCTGGGAGCCAATCTGGACAATCTTCCCGCTCTCCTGCACAGCTTTGAGGACTGCGCGGGCATCTTCCATGGTTTCGGCCAGCGGCTTTTCGGTGTAGGTATCGCAACCAGCCCTCACCGCCTGTATGGTGTGTACAGCGTGCTGGAAATCGGCTGTACTGATAAAGACGGCATCGGCCACGCGTGCATCGTACAGGGCCTCGTTGTTTTCAAAAATCCGGACGTCATTGCCGGTTTTTTCCTTCAGATGGGCTTTGCCGGCATCCCGGCGCAGGTTCCAGATATCTGAAAGCGCCACAATTTCAAAGTTCATCTCCTTGCCCAGCGCAGTGAATGGCGGAAGCAGCGAGTTTTTGAAGCGATCGGAAAAACCGATGATACCCACCCTGACCCGGTCATTGGCGCCGAGGATACGCGCATAACTTTTGGCGCTGAAGGCCATGGCGCCACCTGCAACGATGGCACTGTTGCGGATAAATTGTCTTCTTGTGCTCATTTTTTAGTCAGTTTAGTGTCCTGATTTTGATACTGCGGAAACTGACCTGATCTCCGTGATCCTGCAAAAGCACAGGTCCCCGGTCGTTCATGCCGAATCCTTCCCATTTTTCATATTTGCTGCGCGCAACCAGCGCTTTGAAAATATTGGATTTTCGTTCGTATTCCACCACTTTGAAGCCGTTCAGCCAGTGTTGTACAGTGTTGTCGGGCCGTACGACAATACGACCCTGATTCCAGTCACCCATTTTACGCTGGAAGCGCTTTTCGGGCTTGTAGGAGGGTATCAGATCGTACAGACTGGCCAGTGTACGGTTACCCACCACGCCCTGTTTCGCATCGGGATGCCTTTCATCGTCGAGAATCTGGTATTCCAGGCCAATCCCCGATTTGCCGCCGGAATCGTAGTCTTCATTCACGAAATATTTGACACCCGAATTGGCGCCATCTGTCAGTCTGAATTCAAAAACGAGTTCGAAAGCGCCATACTGCTCCGTGGTAACGATATCATTTCCGGTTTCACTGCCATCGCTTGGGCTCACCCGGATGGTACCCTCCTGCACCGACCACCTCCTGCCGGGCATTTTATCCGAGTGAACACCGCGCCAGCCCGTGAAGTCGGCGCCGTTGAACAGAAGTTTATAGCCCTGTGCAGCCTCCTGTGCCGAGAGGTTGTTGGGCAGCAGATTGACCACCGGTATCTGATCGGGAGCACTGGCCACGAGGTCTTTTGTTTGTATCCGGATATGCCGCCAGCGGATCTGCATTCCTTCTTTCATTTCACCATATATACTGTGTACCTGCAGGGCTATGAACCCGCGGGCCGTCACATCATCCACCAGATTTGCTACGGGTACGCCATTGACCCAGGTGCGCAACACGTTTCCGACAGCTTCGATCCGGTATTTGTTCCATTGTCCGTGCCGGAAAGCCTGTTTTGCCGCCGGATTTATTTCAGGAATATAGAGCCAGTCCCGGCGCCCTTCGTCGTATATACCACCCGACCAGGCTCTGGGCGATGGATCCACCTCCATCTGATAACCGTGTACCCGGCCATCCTGGTAGCCGGGCAGCGACAGGCTCCTGAACTGAATGCCCGAGTTCATTTTATCATCCACCTGCAGCTCCAGTTCCAGGATGAAATCACCGTATTCCTCATTGGTGCAGAGAAAGGAATTGGGTGTATTGGCCACCGTTTTACCCACGATACAGCCGTTTTCAACAGAGTAAACGGCTTTGCCATTCTTCTGATTCCATCCTTTGAGCGTTTTCCCGTCAAAAAGTGAAATCCATTGGGGTTTGCCGGCCAGAATGGGTTCCGACAGACACAACACGACCAGAAAAGAGTACAGATATTTCATGAAATGATATTTAACAAACGTAACCGCGAGCGAATGTAGGGCAAGGCGCACAAATATCATTTATCGCACTACCTTTACTTTCCCAATTTTTCTCTCACTTATGCAAACAGAAGGCAAAACAACTGCCGCCGGGGTAGTCAGGTCATTTCTGGGCGACGATTTTTTGCTCAGTAATGATTTTGCAGCCGCGCTTTACCACGACTACGCTGCCGGCTTGCCCATTATTGACTACCACTGTCATTTGTCTCCGGCAGACATAGCGTCCAACCGTATTTTCAGGAATATGACCGAAATCTGGCTGGAGGGCGACCATTACAAGTGGCGGGCCATGCGGGCCAACGGTATTCCGGAAGATTATATCACCGGTGCTGCCAGTGACCGGGAGAAGTTTGAAAAATGGGCGGAAACGGTACCGGCCACCCTGCGCAACCCGCTGTATCACTGGACACACCTTGAGCTGAAGCGTTATTTCGGTATTCAGGAACTGCTTAATCCCGATACTGCACTGACTGTTTACGAAGAGGGAAATCGTCAGTTGCCGGCGCTGAGTGTTGGCGCCATCCTTAAAAAAATGGCAGTGCAGACTGTTTGCACTACCGACGACCCGGTTGATGATCTCGAGGCTCACCGCGCTGTACGGGGGAAAACAGATACACAGGTATTCCCCTCCTTTCGCCCCGACAAGGCCATTCTGATTCAATCCGGGTCATTCAACAGTTACCTTGAACTGCTGGGAGATAAGGCCGGCCTCCGTATCCACTCGTTTGACACGCTCGAGGAGGCCCTGAACAAACGGATGGATTATTTTGGCGAGCTGGGTTGCCGCCTGTCGGATCACGGACTGGAGCGCATGTATGCCGCCCCGTTTACCCGGGCAGGCGCCGACAGTATCCTCCGCAAACGGATGGCCGGATCGGAACTGACGCCTGCTGAGGCCGAAGAGTACCAGTCGGCCCTCCTGTACGCGCTCGGGTGCGCGTATGCCCGACGCGGGTGGACGCAGCAGTTCCACCTCGGGGCTCAGCGGAACAACAATACCCGCCTGCTCCGGTCGGTGGGCGCCGATGCCGGAACCGACAGTATAGGCGACGAGCGGCAGGCATGGCACCTTTCGAGGTATCTCGACTCGCTGGACAAGGAAAATATGCTCGCAAAAACCATCATTTACAATCTGAATCCTGCAGATAACGAGGTGTTTGCCACCATGGCGGGCAACTTTAACGACGGAAGCATACCCGGCAAGGTGCAATGGGGCAGCGCCTGGTGGTTCCTCGATCAGAAAGACGGAATGGAGAAACAGATCAACACCCTCAGCAACATGGGTTTGCTATCCCGGTTTGTGGGTATGCTGACCGACAGCAGGAGTTTTTTGTCATTTCCCCGACACGAGTATTTCAGGAGAATACTCTGCAATCTGACAGGCTGCGATGTTGCCCGTGGTGAATTACCGGCAGACATGGATATGCTGGGCAGCATGGTACAGCATATTTGCTATTACAATGCCCGGAACTACTTCAATTTTCCTGTACAATGAATGTAATCTGTTTTGGAGAAATCCTGCTGAGGCTGAGTCCGGCAGCGGGAAAACGACTGGTTCAGGCAGAACAATTTGACGTGGTTTACGGAGGATCGGAGGCCAATGTAGCTGTATCGCTCTCCATATTCGGTCACGACAGCCGGTTTGTCACCCGAATCCCGGATAACTCGCCCGGACGCGCTTCGCTGGGCGCACTTTCCAGATATGGCGTGCGCACAGACAAAACAATATGGGGCGGCGACCGCCTGGGAATTTACTTCCTCGAACCCGGTGCCGGACTCAGAGGCAGTCAGGTCATATACGACCGCCACGGATCCGGAATGGCCACCCTGCAGCCCGGCATGATCAACTGGCGCCATGTACTCGAAGGTTGTGACTGGTTTCACTGGTCGGGTATCACCCCCGCCTTGTCGCAAAGTGCCGCAGAGGCCACCAAAGAAGCAGTTCTGATTGCCCGTGAAATGGGAATTCCGGTATCCTGCGACCTGAATTATCGCGAAAAACTGTGGAAATACGGCAAGAATCCGTCGGAAATAATGCCCGAACTGATGCAGTTATGCACCGTTATTCTGGGTGACCCGGGCTCCTTCGATCTGTATTCAGGTGTAAAAGGGACATCAGACAGTGACTTATTGAGTGCTTTTGCTGCAAAATTCCCGGAGGTTGAGTACGTCGCCATGACCCGGAGAGCGGGACTCACAGCTACCCACAATACCTATCAGGGAGCTCTGTGGCATAGCGGAGCAATCTTTACATCAGCCATTTACGATTTGCCCGACATGACCGACCGCATTGGCGGTGGCGATGCCTTCATGGCGGGTCTGATTCACGGATTGGATCGGGGGTCGGGACACCTGCAGGATACCATTGAATTTGCAACAGCGGCAGCGGCGCTCAAACACTATGTGACGGGTGATTTCAATCTGAGCACTGAGAAAGAAATCATCGGGCTGATGAACGGGAACACCGGAGGAAAAGTGAACAGATAGGACAACTTCGAACGGAAAACTGCTGCAATATGAGTAAAAACCGACCAAATTCGGGTTTGGAAAGCGACCGGAACGACTTCCTGAAAAAAATATCGGGGGTTAACCGTGCGGCTGCACTCCTGTTGCTGAAAGGAGAAAAAGACGGCCTGTCGGCCAGCCAGGTCGCGTCAAGGCGCAGGGAGTATGGCCCCAACGTGATTCACGAACAGCTGCCGCCGGTTTGGTATGTACAATTGGGTAAAGCATTTGTTTCCCCTTTCAATGCCGTATTGATCGCCGTTGCCGCTGCATCCATGACCGTTGACATACTGCTCGTTGAGCCCGGGGAGAGAGATTTCAAGACTGTAGTCATACTGCTGACCATGATTATGCTGAGCTCCCTGCTTCGTTTCTGGCAGGAGTACAGGAGTAACCGGGCGGCGGAGAAACTCAAAAAAATGGTGCGCGCTACAGCAACCGTACTGCGGCGGCCCGGTGGTGAAAAGGAGGTACACCTGGAATCCCTTGTCCCGGGCGACATCGTTCTGCTCTCTGCAGGCGACATGACGCCAGCCGACTGCAGAATCCTGGAGTCGAAAGACCTGTTCGTCATCCAGTCGGCACTCACGGGAGAAGCCATGCCGGTTGAAAAGACGGCAGAATCAGTTACTGACACAGAGAAAAAAGCTGCAATAGAACTGGATAACATTTGTCTGATGGGAGCAAATATCCAGAGCGGAAGCGCCCGGGCGATAGTGGTGCATACAGGAGACCGTACCTTTCTCGGGTCGGTCAGTCGGGCGATAACAGGCCAGGAAGCGGAAACCAGTTTCGACAAAGGCGTTGGTGAAGTGAGTCGTCTGCTCATGCGTTTTGTGCTCGTCATGGCTCCGCTCGTATTTCTGATCAACGGACTCACCAAGGGCGACTGGCTGGAGGCATTTCTGTTCGCCATTACGGTGGCCGTGGGACTCACACCCGAAATGCTGCCGATGATCGTCACCACCAATCTGGCGAAAGGTGCCTACAATATGAGCAAGGAGAAGGTGATCGTGCGGAAACTGAACGCTATCCAGAATATTGGAGCCATGGACGTACTCTGTACCGACAAGACAGGTACCCTGACCATGGACAAGATCGTACTGGAAAAGCACCTGAATGTAATGGGAGACGATGACGATGAGGTGCTGAAATGGGCTTACCTGAACAGTTATCACCAGACAGGCCTCAGGAATTTGCTGGATATGGCCATCCTGGAGCATTCAGAAGTACACGGACTGCTTGAAATCGAGGATAAATTCAGGAAAGTGGATGAAATACCGTTTGACTTTCAGCGCAGGCGCATGTCGGTGATACTGGAACAGCATACAGGACAGCATCTGCTGGTTTGCAAGGGTGCCATCGAGGAAATGTTGCCACTTTGTACCC
>JBDLWO010000187.1:0-22920 GCA_039804245.1 Bacteroidota bacterium | reverse complement strand
GGCAATGAAATCGGCTGGTCATCAACTCAATGTCGTAGAAAGTCTCGCACGTGCATATGCAGAGATGGGAGACTTTGCTGTAGTGGACAAACTGATTGACAAATATACCCTGGAGCGCCCTGTGACCCATAATTTCGATCTTGAAAGACTTGCGAGATACAAAGCCCTTTCACTTGTCAGAAGTGGGCATTTTTCTCAGGCGCTGGAGCTAATAAACAATAGTCTTCAGTTATTCAAATCGTATTTCGGGCCAGGTACAGGACTGAATAATCGCTGGCTTTTGTTGCAGGGTGAATGCTATCTGCAAACCGGACAATATGAAAAAGCATTGTTGATTTACAACCGTATAACAGGCCGGCAACCGGGAGCTGAAGTGTCCGAAAATCAATATTACAGCGAATATATCTCTGAAGCAAACAGAAAGTGTGCACAAGTATGGTTTGAATGGGGCGATTTTCAGCGGGCTATTGAAATTTTACGGGAGGAACGAATGAATTTCCGCTCGATATTTGGAAAAAACCACGTGCTGATGACTACAATGGGCGCTTTTCTCGGATTGGCTTACCTGCAGCTTGGTTATCTCGAAAAGGCTGAAAAATTATTTTCAGAAGCAATGCAGTCTGACATAGTTTCATTTGGAGAAGCACATCCTGCTGTCGCCACTGACCTTTTGAACCTCGGAGTTGTATCTCTTCAGTCAGGCGAAAAAAAAAGGGCCGCCGGTTTTCTCTCTTCTGCCACCAGTTTGTTTGGCAAAGTCCTGGGGAGATCACACCCCAAAACCAGGAATGCAAAATTATGGCTTGAAAAGGTATCGTCTGCCGGATAACAAGGCGCTCTGTTACGCTGACAGAGCGCCTTGCTACACAAGTTTATTCCACCACAACTTTTTCTGCAGAAATCAGCCGCCCCCCTGCACTCACCTTCACTATATACCCCCCCGCATACAGCGTACGCGCATCCAGATAGCAAATCGTGCTGCCAGGCTGAATGACTGTTTCCTGCATCAGTGCGCCATTTTCGCTGTAAAGCTGTACCAGTACTTCGTTTTCCAGCATGCCGCGTACCTGAACTGCAAAAAACTCGGCCGACGGATTCGGGAATATGCCCACTTTCAGGTCGGTTTCTCCTGCCATTGTAGTGCTGCTGGAAGGATTCCAGGTCGTCACTGGCTCACTGATCGTTTGTACTTTGGATGCTGTTCTAACCCCGTAAAAGGTTGGACCCACCACATAGGGATAGGCAGAATTCCACTCTTCATCCACTGTAGCGAAATAGGCATAAATTCCATGCGGATAATCGGGTGTGACGCAGAAGCGGCCGTTGTGTTCGTCCAGATAACCGGTTTCGGTATGCGCGATGAATTCGTAGTCTTCCCGGAAGTACCCGAGCGGGTAGGTGCTGCTTACCATCGGGCCATCGGGTACATCGTTGCCATTGGCGTGGTGGGTGCGCGCGGTGATGCTGCGCAGCTGGTAGCCGGATTTGATTCGCGTAATACCCCCCGTTCCATCAGCATTTTTATATCCGTAAGCACCGTAAATCGGAAATCCGTCGTAAGCGTAGCCAATCAGCGGAGCGTGTGTGGTACTGTCAATGGCATACAGTCCGTCGGCCAGGTACAGATCGCAGATATTGGAAATCACATCCAGGTCGAGGTTGAATGCAGAGGGATTCTGGTGGTGGTGATAGTTGCCCATAGCCGGGTGTCCTTTAGCACAGTCGAAACCGACACGTTCGGCCAAAATGGCATCCCGGTTCCAGCTCTGCGCGGTTGCCGGTCCGCCCGGACAAGGCGGGTTGCCGGGCCCTCCGCACAGGGAATTGGTATTCGTATTCCACGCCACACCGTCGCGGTAGTCGAACAGCGCCACGCCATTAATGAATATGCCGATATTTCCTCCGGTGGTTCCAGTGGGAGTGCCTGTATTCTGCACGGGTTGAAGAGGCAGTTTGAAGTAGCCGGTTTGAGGCTGGGCAATGGAGGGGTTGCCATCGAGGAATGGCCCGGTGATGTACGACGGGATACCCGCTGATTTTACATACACCCAGTTACCGGAATATTGTACCGATTGCACGTTCGCCGGGGAGTTGTCCTGAATGGGCGCAGGGTTGCCCTGCACATAATGCCTTCCGGTAATTCCGGTGGTGTTCAGCAGCCAGGAGGTAACAGCAGGATTGGTTTGTGCTCCGAGCCGGAATGCCAGCAATAACAGTGCGGTGATGAGGATGTGTCTTTTCATGTTTTTTCTTTTAACAGCCTGAACAGGCTTTGATTATTGTTAGTGTGCCTCCTGTGGTCGGAAATCCGGATTGAAGAGAAAGTCGCGGTCGGTCAGGGTGAGTAAAAAGGCAATCAGGTCGGTCTTTTCACGACCGTCCAGCTGTATTTTATCTTTCAGCACCGGAGACAGGGTAGGGGAATCTGCGATGCCGTTTGTGTAATGATTCAGCACGTCTTTCAGGCGTTTGAACCGGCCATCGTGCATGTATGGATATGAAATCTCAATATTTCTGAGGGTGGGCACCTTGAACTTCATTTCATCAGCGGGATTTCCGGTGATACCTGCACGCCCCCTGTCGTTCAGGGTGGTATCCGGTTTCAATCCGTTGTTCTCAAACTGATATTGGGTAAAAAGGGGCTCGGAGTGGCAACCGTTGCAGTGTTTTTTGAATAATTCATAGCCGTTTTTTTCCTGCAGGGTAAAGGTGTCCTTGCCGGCCATCACCCTGTCGTACCCGGAGTTGGCACTGACCAATGTCAGTTCAAACTGTGCGATGGCTTTCAGTACGCGTTCGCCTGTAATGTCGTCACTTCCGAAAGCATCTTCAAACATCTTTCTGTATTCCGTCCGGCTTCCGAGCCGATTAACAACACCCGCGATGTCGAAATCCATCTCTGCGTGATTGGATACAGGCGCCAGCGCCTGCATATCGAGGTGGTTCACAGCACCATCCCACATAAACGACCTGCTCCAGGCAAGATTCACAAGTGCCGGCGCATTGCGTTTTCCGATCCTGTCGCTGATTCCGTGACTCAGTGCGTGATCCACGTGCGTGAATGCCGTAAAGGACAGGTGGCAGTTGCTGCATGAAACCGTGCTGTCGCGCGATAGCATGGGCTCATAGAACAGTTTTCTCCCCAGGGCAATTCCGGCTTTGGTGAGCTGGTTGCGCGACTGATCATAAACAGGCGCCGGCCATCCGTCAGGCAGATAAGGGTACGCGGGATCGCCTGGAGTACGAGCCGCAGCCAGCAATAGTCCGGTGAACAACAACCAGAAAAGTCTCCCATTATTTCCCATACACCCGTATTGAATTTCCGAGAATACGTATCAGCCTGACAGCTTCGGCCGAGGGGGACATGACATTGAAATGCCCCTGCCAGTCGGTCTGCTCCAGTACCGGACATATATTCAGGTCAATTTGAATATCATGGGTTGCATTTACCGGTGAAATAAACTGAAAAATCGTATTGTGGGGAGGCATATATCCTCCCAGATGTAAACCGAATTCTCCATTTCTGCCCTTGCTCCGCGGTGAAATACCTTCCAGTTTCACATTGATATAACCGCTGTTCCAGGTCCAGTACATCCCTTTGGTTGGATCGAGGTCGCCACCATAGGCGCCGGAGACATTCGTCAGACTGTCAATTCCCAGATTGAAGGAAATTTCATCAAACTCCTGAACGTTCAGCGTCCACTGTCCCGATTCTGGATACTCCATATCAATAAGGTGATAACTGTCGGGTTCCCTGAAAACTTCATTTCCCTGTTTCCGAAAGCGGAAGTCAGACAGATAAAACCGGGCAGTCTGAACTACAGTTCCACCCGTGAGTGTGTCGCCGGAGCGCACTGTTTTCTCATGGCAGGTAACATTAGCCTGCACACGCGTGCCTTGCGCATGCATAGAGATTGAGGTATGTACCAGCAATGGTATCAGCAACAGTTTCATCATCCGGGGGAGATTCTTCTTTAATACATTTATCAGACGAACATATTGAGTAAATCATTCGCTGTCATCGGAAAAAAATGACCAGTCCCTTGTCTGAATCCTGAAAAAGCTCCTGATTCTGTGGATTCATTGTGGCTTTTCACCGGACAGAAAGGAGCAAATTCTGCATTTCTCCGGGTCGTGACCACGGGCCGGACAGAATTGCCGGCCATAGAAAATAATTTGCAGGTGCAGTTTGTTCCAGCTCTCCTCAGGGAAAACTGCCTTCAGATCCCTTTCAGTCTGCTCCACGTTTTTTCCGGAAGAAAGGCCCCAGCGTTGTGCCAGCCGGTGAATATGTGTATCCACCGGGAACGCAGGGAACCCGAAGGCCTGTGACATCACCACGGAAGCTGTTTTGTGACCAACTCCCGGGAGTTCTTCCAGTTCTTCAAAAGACCGGGGTACGTTGCCCTGATATTTTTCCACCAGAATCCTTGAAAGACCGCTGATAGCTTTCGATTTTGCCGGTGACAGTCCGCACGGTCTGATAATGGCCTGTATTTCTTCCACAGGTACCCGGGCCATATCGAAGGGATTGCTGGCTACAGCAAACAGGTGCGGAGTTACCTGATTGACGCGTTCATCGGTACACTGTGCCGACAATAAAACCGCCACCAGGAGCGTGTAGGGATCCTGGTGGCTGAGTGGAATGGGCGTTTCCGGGTATAGTTCATCGAGAACTTCACGGATAAACGCTGCTTTTTTTGCCATCGTTTTATTTGGCTTGCTCATAGCGATCGGCCGCCGTTTTCCAGTTAACGATGCTGTAGAACGCATTGATATAATCGGGGCGTTTATTCTGGTATTTCAGGTAGTAGGCATGTTCCCAGACGTCAAGTCCGATGATCGGAGTCCCGGTTTGTTTGACGATATTTTTCATCAGCGGATTGTCCTGGTTGGGTGTAGTACTGATGAAAAGATTCCCTTTTTTATCGGCGCAGAGCCACACCCAGCCTGAACCGAATACACTCTTGGCTGCAGTTGTGAACTGTTCCCTGAATTTGTCGTAAGACTCAAACGTCTTGTCAATAGCTTCTGCCAGTTTGCCGGTTGGCACACCGCTGGCGCCCGGTGTGATAGTTTCCCAGAAAAAGGTGTGATTCCAGTGGCCCCCTGCGTTATTGCGAATTTTTTTGTCGGCATCGGCATCGGTAATGCGATCCAGGATGTCTGTCAGCTCGTAATCAGCATAGATGGTTTCTTTTACTGCGTCATTCAGGTTGGTAACGTAGGCGTTATGGTGTTTGCCGTGGTGAATTTCCATGGTTTGCTTGTCAATGTTCGGCTCCAGATCGCCTGCGTAAAACCCGAGCTTAGGCAGGGTGAATGGTTCCGTGCGCTTGCGGGCGGGCGGGGGCAGGGTGGCGGGTACCGCTGCTTTTGGGGTGCAAGCCTCGATAAATGATGAAGCTGCGGCGGCAAAACCGAGAAACAGGCCGGATTTGAGGAAGGTTCTTTTTTCCATAATGTAGAGTTGTTTAAGATGAAGGTTGCGCAAAGTTCGTGTGGAAAACATCTGTTTACATCTTCTGAAACAGTTTTTTCACAGAAAAGATGAAAAGTGACGACGCTGATATACTGGTGTAGTCCACTAATATAGTGTTACGGCTCATTAAAAAGCCCTATTTTTGCAGCGTAAACCCTGAGAAGAGCGCCGGGTCAGGCGCGGTCAGGGTACAAATTCCGAAATGAGCCACGATCCGAATGCCTGTGAACACCCCGAAGACCAGACGTCTGTCATCCCCGACTCCGATAATGAGGATGTGACAGGCAATGAAGAATATTATGAAAGACACGAAATCGTAGCCGACCGTCAGCAGTCGCAGCTCCGTCTGGACAAATTCCTGATGGATCGTTTGGCCAACAAGTCGCGCAGCAAGGTTCAGAATGCTATCCGGGCCGGTACGGTTACTGTTGACGACCGGGAAGTGAAGCCGAATTACAAGGTCAAGCCCGGAAATACAATAACGGTTATTCTCCCCAGAGCAGTTGACGATTCGTTTGAAGTACTTGCCCAGGATATTCCCCTGAATGTGGTTTACGAGGATGAAGATGTACTGGTTATCAACAAGGCCTTCGGTATGGCTGTTCACCCCGGTGTAGGTATTCCCAATGGTACGCTTGTAAACGCAGTTGCCTGGCATCTGCAACACCAGATCGGCGAAATTCCTGTAAAAGCAGGTAATGAGCCCAACCGTGCAGGTATTGTTCACCGTATTGACAAGGATACCACCGGACTTATGGTGGTGGCAAAGAACGAATATGCCATGACACATCTGGCCAATCAGTTCTTTCACCATACTATCGAACGGCGTTATCAGGCTATCGTCTGGGGAAATCCGGAGGCAGACGAGGGTACCATTGAGGGAAATATCGGGCGAAATCCAAATGATCGCAAGGTGTTTATGGTATTTCCTGAAGGAGAAGACGGGAAATGGGCTGTCACGCACTGGAAAGTCCTCGACCGCTATTATTATGTCACACTCGTCGAATGTCAGCTGGAAACAGGCCGGACCCACCAGATTCGTGTACACATGAAGTACATCGGTCACACGCTGTTCGGCGATCCACGCTATGGAGGCAACCAGATTCTCAAGGGTACTATATTTACAAAGTACAAGCAATTTGTGGAGAATTGCTTCAAGCTCATGCCCCGACAGGCTCTTCATGCAAAAGTACTCGGGTTTGTGCATCCGCGCACCAATGAATTTATGCGCTTCGAATCGGAACTCCCCGCAGATATGAAGGCTGTACTCGACAAATGGAAGGTTTATCTGAACTCGCGCAGAGAACTGCCTGAAGATTAGTTTCAATTCATCTCCAATGCAAAAGTCGCACCCGGTTATTGTCAATGAATTCGCCGCCTCGCTGCTCGGGCCGGAAAATATCGTGTTCATCGTCAATCCGAAAGCGGGCACCAACCTTCAGCGCAACATCGCGTCGTTGCTCGACAAACATCTCAACCACCGGAAATTTACCTGGTCGCTCTGGACGACTGATGGTCCGGGTCACGGATTTGAGCTTGCCCGGAAAGCGGTTTCTGAAGGGTTCAGTGCGGTTGTGGCTGTAGGGGGTGATGGCTCGGTCAACGAAATAGCGCCTGCCCTGATCGGAACGACCGTTGCGCTCGGAATCCTCCCGGCAGGCTCCGGGAACGGGCTCGCCATGCACCTGGGTTATGGCCGCAGGCTCGAAAAGGCCGTCAAATTGCTCAACTGTTCCGAAAAAGTGCTTATAGACGTGGGTATGGTGAATGGCCGCCCATTCTTTAATATGGCTGGCGTGGGCTTCGACGGGCTGGTCTCCAATATGATGAGAAAAAGTCACTCCAGAGGCTTCTGGCCCTATTTTCTCAAGTCCGTCAAAGCCGGATTGTCTTTCAGGCCCTTCGATGCCCGCATCAGTGTTCAGGGGTCCATGCTCGACAGAAAATGCTTCTCGATCGCAGTGGCCAACGGACCTATGTACGGCTATAACTTTACCATCGCCCCCGATGCCCGTCCCGACGACGGAATGCTGGAGGTAGTGATTCTGAAAGATGTACCCCGCTGGAAATATTTTGCCGCCGTGCCCGCAACACTCAACGGAAAAATATACAAAGCCGGGTTCATAGAACATTACTCGACCGATCAGCTTACCATCCATTCGGAAAAATCGCTGTACGCACACGTTGACGGGGAGGGTTTTATAGCTGAAGAAAGTCTCGCTTTCTCTGTCAAACCGGGTGCACTCAATGTTCTGATACCCCGAAACCGGTGACATGTAATTGCAAATTACACCGATATATCAAATTGCATTCAATCAATTTCCCATAAATCCGGCTATAAAATTATCTTTGCGGCCGAATCATTTCTTCACATTGCCGCAATCCGTTGCGGAAACAATAACTTATGGGTAACTTACTTGCTGGAAAAAAAGGAATCATTTCGGGCGCACTCAACAGCGAGAGTATCGCCTGGAAGGTCGCTGAACGCTGTGTGGAAGAAGGCGCTCAGATCGTGCTGACCAACGCCCCCGTCGCCATGCGTATGGGTGAGATAAACAGTCTGGCTGAAAAATGCAATGCCCCCGTTATCGGCGCTGATGCCACTTCTCTCGAAGATCTGGATCAGCTCTTTACCAAAAGTATGGAGCATTTTGGCGGAAAGTTTGACTTTGTGCTGCACTCCATCGGTATGTCGGTGAATGTACGCAAGGGCAAGCCATACACCGACCTGAATTACGACTGGATGCAGAAAACCTACGATGTGAGTGCAATTTCATTCCACAAGATGATGCAGACCATGTGGAAACTCGACGCCATCAACGACTGGGGCAGTGTAGTCGGTCTTTCCTACATCGCCGCCCAGCGCGTATTCCCGGATTACTCCGAAATGGCAGAATCAAAGGCGCTACTGGAGTCTATTGCCCGCAGTTTCGGTTATCACTACGGTACTGCCAAAAAGGTGCGTGTCAATACTGTCAGCCAGTCGCCAACCATGACCACCGCCGGTCAGGGCATCAAAGGCTTTATGGACTTTTTCAACTACGCCGACAAGATGTCGCCCCTGGGCAACGCTTCTGCTGAAGGATGCGCCAATTACTGTGTAATGCTCTTCAGCGATCTGTCGCGCTACGTGACCATGCAAAACCTGTACCACGATGGTGGTTTTTCCAGCATGGGCATGAGTCCAAGCCTGATTGAGCAGTAACGCTCTGGTCTCTGTTGTCACTGTATTCTGTCTGAACATGCGATTACTTACGCGCCTCGTCGCAACATTCGCGCTGGCGTTTCCTGTGTTCAATTCCCTGTCTGCACAGCGTCCGCCTGTGACTGACCCGCTCCCTCTTGCCCGTAAACGCACGCCTGATGAACCACTCGTCCTCACGCGCGCTGGTGCACCCGAGAAGTCGGAATTCTGGAACGATACATTGCCCGACTATAATTTCAGGATGTACGATCCCGCCCGCAGGCATACGATTGATTACGGTACAATCGGATTGCCGGGTGGCGCAGCCCGTCCTTTGCTTTTTGAGGTTATCCCGCGCCTGGGTGTAACAATGGGGGTAAACAGTTTCGACCTGTACATGTTGCATGCCGAAGATCTGCGATTCTTCAGGAACAAACGCTCATACAGTGAGGCTTACTTCACTCAGGGGCGAAATAACCTGAATACTCAGCTCGATGCCCGTTTCGCCCGTACATTCAGCGATAGTATGAATGTTTCGCTCGATTACCGGTCGCTGAACAACGTCGGACAGTATAATTATCAGCGCGACAGGCACAACTCTCTGGCCGCAGGCATCTGGAAGCCCGTCGGAAAAAGGTACGAATACTTCCTTATTTTCACCAAAAGTGTCATCAGACAGCGCGATAACGGCGGAATAGTGTCAGACGATGTCTTCTCGGGCGCTCAGTTTCAGGGGCCGCTGGCAGCGGCTATACGGCTCCCGGAGGAAAGCGCAACTACCCGGTTCGAAGATCAGGGATTTCAATACACCCAGCACTACAAACTTGCCGGCGTCGGGACGGGCAAACGCACGCTCCGCCTGAGTCACTCCCTCGGCTGGACGAAAAACCGCTTCAAATTTTACGACGGAGATACTATCAGGGGCCTGGCCGACAATGCAGGCTTTTACGGGCCGTTCCTGGTTGACGAGAGAGGTGTCCGACAGTATTTTGAACTGAACACGGTAACCAACAACATCTCGCTCAATACATTCAGGGCCAAAACCGCCGGAACCCCTTCCGATCTGGCAGCGCTCGGTCTCCGTCATGATTATATGAGTCTGTATCAGGAACCGGGCAGGTTTCGTTACAACAATCTTTTTCTGACCGGCAAAATCAGCCTGACCCCATCCGACCGCTTCAACTTCAATGCCGATGCTGCACTCGGAATGTGGAAGAACATCGGTGAATACCAGCTCAGTGGCACATTATCACTTGGCCTCGGCAAGGCAGGTGTTCTCACGGCTGCTTTATTCAGTCAGCGACGCCCGCCGACTATCCTGCAGCAGCGGTTGTTTGTTACCAATGTACCCGTTTGGCAAACCGATTTTGCCAAGCCTGTTGAAAGCAGTCTGTCCGCCACTTACGCGCTTCCGTCAATAGGCTTTCAGGCTACTGCCAGTACCATGCTTGTCAACAACTACATATATTTTGATCAGGAGGGTATCGCAGCGCAGACAACTGCTCCACTTCAGGTGGCCCGGCTCATCTTGCAGGAAAATATACGTATCGGCCACTTCCACCTCGATAACACGCTGGCACTTCAGAAGGCAAACCGGAGTGATGTACTCCACCTGCCGGAATGGTTTACCAAAAACAGTCTGTATTACTCGGGCAAACTGTTCGACAAAAAACTGGACCTCCATATTGGTCTTGATTTCAGGATGAACAGCACTTTCCTGCCCGATGCATATCAGCCGGTTACGGGACAGTTTCATTTGCAGGATACGCTCAGTCAGCAACCTTACCCCTGGGCAGATGTTTTTGTTGCCTTCAAAGTGCAGACATTCCGATTTTTCTTCCGCTACGAAAATGCCTACACCTTTATAGATAATACAAAGGTGTTTTATCAGACGGCCTGGCATCCGCAACCTTTCGGTGGATTCCGGCTGGGGGTAGCCTGGCGCTTTCTGGATGATAACAGTGCTGACAGTCAGAATAATCAGTAAATAATCTCTCCGCCGGGGGTCTGATAAAATGGCAGCGTCCAGGCTGCTTTGATACCAATCAGCAAGTCCAGTCGCCTGCCCGACAGTTTCATTTTGTCGTTGAAGTCCCAGTCGCGACGGGTTTCGGTGAACCCCTGGATCAATTCAAGGCCTATCAGCCAGTTACTGCGCCTTTGATCACCGAGTTGTTGCCAACCTATAAACTGGTTGAGTGCAAAACCGCCTGTAAGCCGGTCGTACCCCTTGACGTAGTCACCCGTGATTTGGGTGAGTACACTTCGGTTGTCCTGCAGCTTGATACGGTGTTGCAGCCAGCCACCGCCAACAGAAGCCCTTATCCCCTTCCTGGTTCCCTTCATCGGGAATAGTTTTCCAATGGATCCTCCGTAATAGATACCCCGTTCGCGCAGTGCCACAGAGGCGATGGCACGGTCGTTACCTATTATATAACCATCGGGAGTGCGAAGAATGGCGAGCGGATCTTCTTTCACATTGCCACCGTAAATAGCCAGCACATCAGCACCAATGAAGAAGCTGTTATCGGTCATAAATTCAATTCCACCCCCGAAGGCACCGCTCGTTCCGAACCTGTTGGCAATATCGCCGGCCGGAAGATGAGCACCGAGAGAAAAATGGAGTGAAAGGAGCTTACCTTTGTTGCGCGGTTCCGCCGCATCACTGTGTTCAGGGAATTTCTGTGCGAATACACTGGTACTGAAAGCAAGCAGCAATAGGACAAAGCCGGTTCCTGGACGCATTTTATGATTTTTTTGAACGTTACAAACAAGCGATCATGACTGACGCAAATCAATCTGCCCGCAAAAGTAATCCCTTCCAGCCCATATCTGCTGCTGTATTGGAGGAATTAAAAGCTGTTCTCGGGGAAAACTGTCTGTTCACAGATACCGATATACTCAGGGAGCACGGGCACGATGAAACCGAAGATCTTCTCTTTATTCCGCAGGCAGTTGCGGAACCGGCCGACACAGAGCAGGTAAGCGCGCTCATGCGTATATGCAATGATAACCGGATACCTGTAACTGTGAGGGGCGCCGGATCCGGACTTGCAGGCGGTGCTCTGCCGGTTTATGGTGGACTGGTAATTTCCATGAAACGATTCGACAAGATTCTGAAAATTGACCGCCGGAATTTTCAGGTAACTGTAGAACCCGGGGTGATTACTGAAATTCTCCAGAATACACTCCGCGAAGAGGGCCTGTTTTATCCGCCGGATCCCGCCAGCAGGGGCTGGTCGTTTATCGGCGGTAATGTCAGCACCAATGCGGGAGGTCCCAAGGCTGTGAAGTACGGCGTAGTGAAGGATCATGTGCTCAACCTGGAGGTGGTACTGCCATCAGGAGAGGTAATCTGGACTGGCTCCAATACGCTCAAAAACTCTACGGGTTACAATTTCACCCAGTTGATTGTCGGTAGCGAAGGCACACTTGGTGTGGTAACCAAAATTGTGTTGAAACTGCAACCTCACCCGACCCAAAATCTTATCCTCCTCGCCCCGTTCCGGTCGGCAGAAAGTGCCTGTGCAGCTGTTGCAGCCATTTTTGAGGCGGGGGTCACTCCCAGCGGGCTGGAGTTTATGGAAAGAAACGCCATTGACTGGGCGGTCAGGTATGTCGGTGAAACGCCTGTACCCATTAATGAGGAAGACGAAGCCCATTTGCTTATTGAGGTGGACGGTTTTCACCTGGAAAGCCTCATAGCCGACTGCGAAACAATAACGAAGGTGCTGGAGCGTTTCGATACAGGAGAGATTTTCTTCGCAGACGATGAAACAACCAAGGCATCGCTCTGGAAACTCAGGAGAAATGTCGCACATGCAGTTAAAAGGAACTCGGTTTACAAGGAAGAAGATACGGTTGTGCCCCGTGGTGAACTGCCCGCCCTCCTGAGAAAAGTGAAAGAGGTGGGATCCAGATACGGTTTTGAATCTGTTTGCTACGGGCATGCCGGCGACGGAAACCTCCACGTAAACATACTGCGCGGCAACCTGACTGAACAAACCTGGAACGAAGAGGTACCCAAAGGAATAAGGGAAATATTCTCCTTCGTGAAAAGTGTGGGTGGCACTATATCGGGCGAACACGGCATAGGCCTGGTGCAGCGACAATACCTCGATATTGTCTTCACACCGACAGAGCTGGAGTTGATGCGCAGCATAAAACGTGTGTTCGATCCAAATGGCATTCTGAATCCCGGTAAAATAGTCTAATTTTGTGCCGGAATTATTGTTAAAACACAAAGTAGTTGTGAACAGGCAGGCATTTGCTGCCAATGGCTTCACGACTGCTGTGATTACACTGAAAAATGGCAAATATGAAATTACCGCTCGCCGGCCTCGTCGCCCTGCTCATGCTTTCGTCCCTGACAACCTCTGCGCAGGAAATCCACTGGATGACCTGGGATGAGGCCATCGCAAAAAACAATGAAAGTCCCCGCAAAATAATGATAGATGTCTATACCGACTGGTGTGGGTGGTGCAAGCGCATGGACAAGAGTACTTTTGTTGATACCGCCGTAGTGAACTATGTCAACAAACACTTTTACGCTGTCAAGTTCAACGCAGAACAAAAGGAGGAAATTTCTTTTGGCGGTCACCAGTTCAAATTTGTGGGCAATGAAACAGGCAGAGGTGGCGCCCATGAGCTGGCTTATGCCCTGCTTGATGGCAAAATGGGGTACCCCACCATTGTATATCTGAATGAAAAATACGAGCGTATCATGATTTCCCCCGGATACAAGGAAACACCGGGACTCATGAAAGAGCTCCGTTACGCCAGAGAAGAGAAATACAAAGACACCCCCTGGGAGAAATACAGGGATGGTGACGGTGAATAACTCATCCCGACTTTTATTTCAGTGGGGCAGAATTTTTGCGCTACCCGGAGTCAAGTACGACCCGTATTGGTCCCGCCGGATAAATACCCGAAGACTCCTGATCCTTTTTTCGTCAAACACATCATTTTTTTCAATCCGTTGTTTACCGGAAGTGCTTTTTTGCCTTACATACGGTATCAATCACTGACTGTAAACTACACAACCTTTAATTTGATGAGATATTCTTTTCTCTCCCTGCTGCTGGTGCTTTCTGTTTCAGTATCGGCTGCTGCACAGGACTATCCTGTTTACGACCCCAATTCCATTGATGTCCCTTTTAAAAAATTCACCCTCTCCAACGGCCTGCGTCTGATCGTACATGAAGATCACAAGGCGCCGATTGTGGCAGTTAATATATGGTACCATGTAGGTTCAAAAAACGAGGTTCCCGGGAAATCAGGATTTGCCCACCTTTTCGAGCACCTGATGTTCAACGGTTCCGAGAACTTCAACAAGGATTACTTTCAGGCGCTTGAGGCCATTGGTGGTACAGACCTGAACGGTACAACCAACGACGATCGTACCAACTACTTCCAGAATATTCCGGTGGGCGCACTCGATCAGGTTCTCTGGCTTGAGAGCGACAGGATGGGGCACCTGCTCGGAGCCATTGACCAGGCCAAACTCGACGAGCAGCGCGGTGTTGTACAGAATGAAAAACGTCAGGGTGAAAACCAGCCTTATTCCCGCGGCTGGGATATTATGCAAAAGGCCGCATATCCGCCGCACCACCCTTATGGCCACACTGTAATCGGTGAAATGGAAGACCTCAATGCTGCCTCGCTCGATGACGTACACAACTGGTTCAAGTCATATTACGGTGCGGCCAATGCTGTCGTAGTGATCGCCGGTGACATCACCACAGATGCCGCCTATGAAAAGGTACTCAAGTACTTCGGCAATATTCCAGCCGGCCCGGTTATTCAACGCCCTGAAGTAGACGTAGCCCGGCGTACAGGCAGCAAACGCCTGCATTATCAGGATCGCGTACCAGAATCGAGAATTGTGATCTCCTGGAATACACCCGAATGGGGAAACAAGGACAATGCAGCCCTGGATATGGCAGCATCTGTTTTGTCAAACGGAAAAACCAGCCGTCTTTACAAAAAACTGGTGTACGAAAAACAAATTTGTACCTCGGCCTCCTGCTTCAACGGTCCTTCCGAAATTGGAGGCACCTTCAGCGTGATCTGCAACGTGAAAAAAGGTAAAACGGTGGATGAAGTGGAGGCAGCCGTAAGAGAAATTTTCGCCGAGTTTATGCAAAACGGCCCTACCGAGGAAGAGTTGCGCCGTGTCAAGGCATCTTATTTCGCAGGTTTCATAAAAGGACTCGAGCGTATCGGTGGTTTCGGTGGCAAAAGTGACCTGCTCGCCGAAAACGAGGTGTTCGGAAGTTCCCCCGATTTTTACAAGACCTACAACAACTGGCTCAACGGCGTAACTGCTGAAGAAGTGCGTCAGTCAACCCGCAAGTGGCTCTCCGACGGTGATATCACGCTCATCTGCGATCCGTTCCCCGAGTACTCCGTCACCGGACAGGAGGCTGACCGCAGTAAGGTGCCCGCTGTTGATACCAAAATGGCGGCCTCTTTCCCCGATATTCAGCGCGCAACACTGAAAAACGGAATGAAGGTGGTACTGGCACGCCGCTCCGAAAGCCCTGCCGTATCGGCAAATCTGGTTTTCGATGCCGGATATTGTACCGATAAATTCGGCGGCAAACTTGGTCTTGCCCGTCTGGCGATGGACATGCTTGATGAGGGAACCAAATCACTGAACTCATTGCAGATCAACGAACGTCTGCAGCTCCTCGGCGCCAGTCTGGGCACTTCAAGCGATCTCGACAACTCTTACGTGAGCCTGAATGCACTGAAACAGAGCCTCGACCAGAGTCTCGATCTGATGGCTGATGTAGTGCTCAATCCATCATTCCCCGATGCCGATTTCAAGCGTCTGCAGACACAGCAGATCAGTGGCATACAGAATGAAAAGAAAAGTCCGCAAAGCATGGTAATGCGTGTCATGCCCACGCTGTTATACGGTGAGAATCATCCCTATGCCATGCCAATGAGCGGTTCAGGCGATGAAAATTCAGTGAACAGTATCACGATTGAAGATATCAGGGGATTCCAGAGCCGCTGGCTCCGTCCCAACAATGCGACTTTTGTCGTTACCGGTGATATTTCCATTGAGGAGCTCGTTGCAAAACTCGAGAAGCGTTTTGGAACATGGCAAAAGGCAGAAGTTCCCAAAAAGAATATCCCTGAAGTGAAGGCGGCGGCTACTACAGGCAAGATCTTCCTGATAGATCGTCCGGAAAGTCAGCAAAGCGTGATTTTGGCCGGTTATCTTACCAAACCTTATGGTCAGATGGATGAGGTTGCACTCGAACAGATGAATAATGTACTGGGAGGAGACTTCACCAGCCGTATCAATATGAACATCCGGGAAGACAAGCACTGGTCGTATGGTACACGCTCTTTCATCAGAAATACCCGCGGGCAGCGTCCTTTCCTGGTCTCTGCGCCGGTACAGACAGACAAAACAAAAGAGAGTATTCAGGAAATTGCCAAAGAACTGAATATGTTCGTAGGCGATAAACAGATAACACAGGCAGAATTCGACAAAACCAGACAAAACACCGTGCTGAGTATGAGTGGTCAGTGGGAAACCAACGCGGCTGTTACAGGAAGTCTGCTGGATATTGTACGGTATAACCTTCCAGATGACTACTGGAAAAAGTACAGTGCCCGCGTACAGTCGCTCGAACTGAAAGACGTTCAGTCACTTGCCAAAAGTATGGTTCAACCGGGAAATGTTGGCTGGTTTATGGCCGCCGATGCCGCCAAAGTACAGCAGGGACTGAGCGAACTTGGAATGGAGGTAATTCAGATAGATGTGAATGGCAGAGTGACAGAAAAAAAACTCTGACAGAGAACAGAAGTTTATTTGTTCTGACGGTTATTTTGCAACATCGGGGCAGAATACTTAGTGTATAAATTGACAGAGGCTGTTCCGGAAGAATATTTCGCCGGTACAGCCTCTTTTTTTGTGCAATTTCTGCATAATCAGGATTCAATTTCAATAAAATGATTGTGAAAATTTTCAGAATAAAAATTTTTGATTGGGAATATGCTTTGAATTATTGTATTTTGTTTGAAATTGCGCCCTGAAAACCGTTGGTCACCTTTGTGGCGTCAAATTTGGTCTGACGGCAATTTTCAAGCATCTTTTATTAAATTGTTAACCAACCATTCTACAAGTATGATGCAAAAGTCATTTACCCTGCTTGGGCGGATGTTTTGGATGATGGCATTTCTGCTGATCTCCAACGCATTGCTCGCACAAGGTCGCCGCGTCACCGGTACGGTTGCCGATGCTGATGGCCCGCTTCCCGGCGCAACTGTCGTGGAAAAGGGCTCCACCAACGGTGCTACTACCGATGTGAACGGTAATTTTGCCATTACGGTGCAGGGTAGCAACCCTGTGCTGGTTATTTCCTACACCGGCTATCAGACTACCGAGGTGGGAATTGGCACGCAGACTACAATCAGCGTGCTCCTGCAGCCAAGCTCAACGGTTCTCTCCGATCTTGTTGTAACAGGTTACACTGTTGAAACACGCAAGCAGACAACCAGTGCGGTGGCGACAGTCAAAACCCGCGACCTCGCCGCAGTACCATCCGGTAACGTGGAGCAGCAGCTTCAGGGCCGTGTGAGTGGTCTGACCGTTATCACCAATGGTCAGCCAGGTACAAGCAGCCAGGTGCGTATCCGCGGTTTTGGCTCTTTCTTCGGAAACCAGCCGCTCTATGTGGTGGATGGTGTTCCAACACAAAACATTGATTTCCTTTCTCCGGAGGATATCGAGAACACCACAGTTATGAAAGACGCCTCTTCGGCTTCTATCTATGGCGCACGTGCTGCTTCAGGTGTGATCGTGATCACTACCAAAAAGGGTTCCAAGAAGCCACAGCGTATGCAGGTGCACTACGATGCTATCGTTGGTTCCACCAACCCGGGTACCGGTGCAGATGTACTGAATCCGCAGGATCAGGCCGACTGGACATGGGTAGCCCTGAAAAATGCTGGTCTGCCTACTTCTCACCCGCAGTATGGCAGCGGCGCTTCCGCAACACTGCCCGATTTCATCAACGTGGGTGGCCAGGCTGGTCTCTCTTCATCTCAGGTTAACCTCGATGCAGAACTCGCCAAGTACAATGTGAACGCCGACAATGGCCCGATCTATCAGGTGGTTCGTTCCAACAGGGACGGTACTGACTGGTACGATGCTATCACGCGTACCGCTCCGATGACCCGTCACAACCTGGGCTTCAGCGGTTCTACTGAAAGCGCTCGCTACTACGTGGGTATGAGCCTCCAGAACCAGTCCGGTATCCTGCTGTATAACGACTTCAAGCGTTATACTTTCCGCTCCAACACGGAATTTGACGTGTTCAAAAACTTCCGCGTCGGACAAAACATCCAGTTCACCTATCGTCAGGTGCTCGGTCAGCTGGGTGGTGGTAATGGCGCCAACGTGGCCCAGGACGAAAACCCGATCCTCGGCGCTTTCCGTATGCCTACCATTATCCCTGTTTACGACGAACTCGGTGGATATGCAGGTACTGCAGCCAAGGGCTTCAACAACCCGCGTAACCCGGTTGCTGAACGCGATGCCGTTCGCGACAACCGCGGTCAAACACTCGCAGGATTCGGTAATGTTTATGCCGAGTACGATCTGCTCCCGGGCCTGACACTGCGCTCAAGCATTGGTGGCAATATGTACAACTTCGGTGGATATGGTTTCTCTCGCCGTTCTTACGAGAACTCCGAGAACAACTCCAGCTTTGGCTACTCCGAGTTTTACGGCAACGGTTATTCCTGGGTGTTCACCAACACTGCCAACTTCAAGCGCACGTTTGGCGACCACAGCCTCGAAGCACTCGTAGGTCAGGAAGCACTCACCGATGGTCGCGGCCGCTCAATCAATGCATCAGGTCTCGATCCGTTCTCTACTGATCCTGCCTATATCACGATGAGTACAGTATCCAACCGCGTGGTTAACAGTTTCAACAACACACACTGGAACTACTCTTCTCTCTTCGGTCGTGTACACTACGGTCTGAAAGACAAGTACTACGTTACAGGTGTTCTGCGCCGCGACGGTTCTTCCCGCTTCGGTTCCAGCACACGCTTCGGTGTATTCCCCGGTGTGTCTGCCGCATGGCGCGTTTCCGGCGAGGAGTTCATGAAGGATATTACATGGCTCGACGACCTGAAAATCCGCGGTGGCTGGGGTCAGATGGGTAACGATAACCCGGTTAACCCTGCCAACCAGTATAGCCTGTTCGCAGCCAGCCTCGGACTCGCTGCATACGACATCAATGGATCAAACAGCAATGTTGCCAACGGTTTCTACCAGAGTCAGGTGGGCAACCCGAACGCAAAATGGGAAGTAAGTACTACCTCCAACGTAGGCTTTGAAGCACTGCTCTGGAAAGGAAAACTCGACGTTATCGTTGATCTGTGGCAGAAGCGCACAACAGACCTGCTCTTCAACCCGCCGCTCGCAAACGTACTCGGCGGTTTCGCCAGCGCTCCGTTCAGGAACGTGGCCGAAATGCTGAACCAGGGTATTGATCTCCAACTCGTAAATAAAGGCAAACTCGCCTCAAAGGTTGGTTACGAACTCACACTTACAGGCTCATTCCTGAAGAACGAAATCGTCAAAATTGACGAAGGACTCGACTACTTCGACGTAAGCCCTGCTTCCAACCGTCTGGCCGGCACTATGGTGCGCAACCAGGTTGGTTACTCTATCTCTGCTTTCTATGGCTACCAGGTAGAGGGCCTGTTCCAGTCGCAGGCTGAAATTGATGCCGCTCCAACACAGGACGGCGCAGGTGTTGGCCGCTTCCGCTATGCTGACCTCAATGGTCTGGATGCAAACGGCAACCTGACCGGCGCTCCTGATGGCAAAATTGATGCTGCCGACCGTACCTACATCGGTAGCCCGGTTCCGAAGTTCACAGGTGGTGCCAACCTCAAACTGACTTTCGGTCAGTTCGATGTGGAGACCTACATGTACACTTCTATCGGCAACAAAATTTTCCACCTTGCCAAGTGGTTCACTGATTTCTACCCCTCGTTCAAGGGTGCAGCTATCGGAGCCCGTGTAACTGACTCCTGGTCCACTTCCAATACAGGTTCCCAGAACCCGATTTTCGAAGACGTGTCCAACTTCAGTACCAACACCCAGCCTAACTCCTGGTATGTGGAAGACGGTTCTTTCTTCCGTCTCCAGAACCTGTCTGTAGGCTACACACTGTCAGGTGATGCCATGAAGCGCCTCGGCGTTTCACGCGCCCGCGTATTCGCTTCTGCCAACAACCTGATCACTATCACTAAATACCAGGGCCTTGATCCAAGCGTAGGCGGTGCAGTTGATACCAACTTCGGTATTGACGTGGGTAACTACCCGATCACGCGCAGCGTTATGCTCGGACTTGGCGTTACTTTCTAATTAAGTCGTGAACCGATTGGTTTAACAAAAAAACACAACACTAATTATGAAAAATCTGACGAACAAAATATTGGGCCTGGGGATCCTTGCTCTGTCCGCCAATTTGTTCCTTAGCTCTTGCGCAGATGATTTTCTGGAGGTGTCGCCCACGGCTTCAGCCACAGAAAGCGTACTGAGCTCCAAAAAGGGCCTCGAAGGCCTGCTGATCGGATGCTACAGCGTTCTGACAGGTCGCGACCAGCTTTTCTATTCCGGTTTCGGTAACTGGGTACACGGTTCTATCCTCGGCGGCGAAGCCAACAAGGGTACCAACGGTGGTGACCAGGCAGTTGCCAACCCGGTACAGCGCTTCGAAACACTCCCGAACAACGATCTGCCAGCTCAAAAATGGCGTATCTGCTTCGAGGGCGTTTCCCGTTGTAACCAGGTGCTGCGCGTGGTTGACGTGTCAACTGACCCGAATGTCACCGACGAAGACAAGAAGCAACTCAAGGCAGAAGCCCGCTTCCTGCGCGGTTACTACTACTTCGAACTGCGCCGTCTTTTCGGAAGTGTTCCTTTCATCGACGAAACTATGGACCCGGATGTGGCTCTGAAAGTGCGCAATGATGCGGATATCTATCCAAATATCGAAGCTGACTTCCAGTTCGCTGCCGACAACCTCCCCGCTACGCAGGCTGCTATCGGCCGTGCAAACAGCTGGGCTGCCAAGGCTTACCTCGCCAAAGCATATCTTTACCAAAAGAAATATGCTGAAGCAAAGAGTCTGTTCACCGACGTGATCAACAACGGCAAAACTTCCGGTGGATCTTCCTACGATCTGCTGCCTAACTACGCCGACGTGTTCAAACCGGAATTCGAAGCAGGCCCCGAGTCTGTATTCGCATCACAGTCTGCCGTAAACACTGGCTCTACTGCCAACGCAAACGGCGAACACGTGCTGAACTTCCCGTATAACACAGGTTCTGATGGCCCTGCAGGTTGCTGCGGATTCTTCCAGCCAAGTTTCGATCTGGCCAACTCTTTCCGTACCTCCAATGGTCTGCCGCTGCTCGATAACTCGTACAACAGCGCTGCCAATGAGATCAAAAGTGACTTCGGTATAAAATCTGCCGATCCGTTCACTCCTGATGCAGGTACTGTTGACCCACGTCTCGACCACTCTGTCGGCCGTCGTGGCATTCCTTACCTCGACTGGATTGATCACCCCGGTGACAACTGGATTCGCGACCAGGCCTACGCTGGCCCGTACTCTCCGAAGAAGTTCGTATTCTACAAAGGCACACAGGGCACTTTCACCGATGGTTCCTCCTGGACCCGTGGCTGGACTGCTATCAACCAGCCGCTGATGCGCTTCGCTGACGTACTCCTCATGGCCGCTGAAGCTGAAATCGAAGCCGGTAGCCTCGAGAAGGCCCGCGAATATGTGAACCGCGTGCGCACTCGCGCAGCCAACGCAAGTGGCTGGGTTAAACGCACTGACGGCTCCAACGCTGCCAACTACTCTATCAGCACTTACAACGCCGCATGGACTGACAAGGCAGCTGCAACCGCCGCTGTTCGCTTCGAGCGCAAACTCGAACTGTCGGGCGAAGGACACCGCTTCTTCGACCTCGTTCGCTGGGGTGTTGCTGAACAAACACTCAACGCTTACCTGACCTACGAAGGTGGCAAACTGACTAACGCCCTCGGCGGAGCAAGGTTTACTGCCGGTCAGGATGAAATTTATCCAATCCCGCAGGCTCAGATTGATATCCAGGGCGCTGACGTTCTCAAGCAGAACCCGGGCTATTAATTTCAATTCGCTTGAATTGATTGCGGCTCCGCTGCCGCTCCCGGCAGCGGAGCTTTCTTTGATCGTATGAAAAGTCCCGGATTTTTTCTGCAAGAAATTATCCGGGACTTTTTCATGAATTTATATCCTGAAATTACCTTCACGACCAGTTTAAACAATCCGTTACCCTGTTGTGAAAAATAACATCTTCCTGATTCTGTTCTCTCTGCTCGCCTGCGCCTGCACACGCAGGGAACCTGGCATGTTCGTACTGCTCAACAGTAAAGACACCGGTGTCACTTTTAATAACGATATCACCGAGTCCGACTCACTCAATATCCTCGAAGACGAGTTTATCTACAACGGTGGCGGGGTAGGAGTGGGCGATTTCAACGGCGACGGCCTCTCCGATCTGTATTTTACCGGAAGTCAGGTGGATAACAAACTCTACCTGAATCGTGGTAATATGAAATTTGAGGATGTAACCAGTGCGTCCGGTACATCCAAATCGAACGGACAATGGTCGTCAGGGGTCAATATCCTGGATATTAACCGCGACGGTCGCTCAGATATATATGTCTGTAACACGTTCATCCATAACCCGCAAAAAAGAAAAAATCTGCTCTTCGTCAATCAGGGAAACAATGAGCAGGGTATTCCCACTTTCATCGAACAGGCTGAGCTGTATGGTATCGCCGATACCACCCACAGCAGTCATGCCCAGTTTTTTGACAGCGACAACGACGGTGATCTCGACTTGTTCATCGGCGTGAATGTCATGGATACCAAAATTCCCAACCGTTACATCGAAAAGGTAACCGACGGATCCGCACAAAACACCGACCGCCTCTACAGAAATGATAACGGAAAGTTTACCGATGTCTCTCTGAAAGCGGGTATCCGCTATGCCGGCTTCAGCCACTCCACACTGACCGCCGACTTCAATGGCGACGGCTGGCAGGATATTTATGTGGCCAATGATTATGTCTCCAACGATCTGCTTTACCTGAACGACAGGAAAGGTGGATTCGAAAACAAAATAGCCGGAATCTTTAAACACCAGGCTGCTTCCG
>JBDLWO010000186.1:0-9198 GCA_039804245.1 Bacteroidota bacterium | reverse complement strand
CCGGACCAATTGCAGGATACACTTCAAGTACGCAGGGTGTATTATAGTCGTAATTCACCTGCGAGGTGTATGTCGAATCAATAATCCAGTGTGTACTCTGATCGCTTAGCTCGGCGCGCATTGCGTTGTTGTAACAGTAGTTGCTCTCCACGTAAATACCGTGTGGCTTTTTCATGCGATCAGGGCGACCCACTACTGCTGATTCCTCCTCATGTGCAGCAAGTATCTCGTTGACCAGCTTGTCAATTTGGTACGATTCTCCTGACGGGTTATCGTTGACAACTGACACCCATTTGCAGATGACCGGGAGGTAATCGTACATTTCATAATGTACAAAAACCTTTAACCCTTCAAGAGCGGCAGAGGCGTGTTCGAACTGGAAAACCAGCTCAATACCTGTTGCGTCGAACTGACTGGAAGACCAACGGTTTCTTTTCCAGTTGATTCTGGGGGATAGCTTTTTTACCTCATAGGAGGCCAGCTGGAAATCCTCCGGTTTCCCTGCGAGGCCATCAACCCACTCAGGCAGCAGATAGCCTTGTTGCTTTTGACCATAGAGGCCGCCTATGTTGTAACTTTTCCCGTTGAGCACTATCCTGGCTTCCGGTTTGATAGCCCTGAGCAACTGTTCACCGGAACACAGGTTACGGTAATCGAAGCATGCCAGATTTGCCCCTACCCGGAAAGTTCGCCTTACAAGACCGTTCCACAGAATAATGTCACGTTCATCATGACTGATAAAAGCGCCTGCCTTCGCTTCGGGTTTGCTTACAAGCCAGTCGGTTTCACACTCAGTTCCGGGTGAAAAAAGCGGGAGCGTCCGACTGTTTTGAGCCAGCAATAAAAAGGGGAGGGATACAACGCAAAAAACGTGAAGAAGCTGTGATTTCATCATGATCAGAAAAATAATCCGGCGCGAAGGGCAAGAATACCCAGAACACCTTTTGATTGGTTTGCAGACCAGTTACCTGCAGTTTTTTCAACAGATGCGGCATCGTTGGTCAGATCAGTGAATTGCTGCTGATAACTAAGACCGACTGTCAGAGAAGTTCTTTCTCCAAGGGAGTACTCGATTCCACCTCCCAGCCCCCACGAGAGCACCAGACCGTTAACATCCTCTCTGATGTCCTCGTCGGCTGTATTCTGGTTATTTGTTCCACGAACATCACCTGTGGCCTTATTGACGAAGCCAAAAGTCAGAACAGGAATTTCAGCATAGTAAGAAATCGGATCACCCTTGCCGGCCTTCATTTTAAGGCCAAGAGGAATTTCAACATTAGTTATACGGTACTGCAGCTTGGCGTTAAGTGGCAGGGTATCAAGTCCGGGCTGACTGAGTAAAGACGAAGGCCAGAAAACGCCCCTTGAGTATCCGTTTTGAAAAGTTCCCCCCTGATTGAAACCAAAGCCTATACCGGAGACAATCGCATAGTTATCGGCAAAATAGTATTCACCCATTGCACCAACACGGGCACCCCAGTTTATTCCGGTACTTTCCAGTCTTTTGTCACCAGAATTGATCCACGACCAGGTTGGAGAAGACTGTACACCGAATCTTACGGTTCCAGCATATTGAGCCATGACAGACGACAGAATAACAAGCTTGAAAAGCGAAATGAGCGCAATTTTTTTCATAAGAATTTGTTTTTGAGCAGGTAAATACAAGCTGATGGTCTGTTTTCGTTTAAAATGGTGAATTTTGCAGCCAGAAAACAGGTGCTGAAATTCAAACAGGGCTGCAAATCTTGCATTCCTTTCTGAATCCAACCATTAATAAAGAAAAAAAACTCAAAAAAAGCGAAAAAAGTGACTTTTCAAACGGATTTTTTGAAATATTTCACACTCGTTTTAACACTTGTTGCCTTGCAATCATGTGATAACAACGAAAGTGAGAATACCCCCGATGTGAGCAACATTGAAGTCAACATTAAAATTGAACGGTTTGAGCAAGACCTGTTTGGAATTGACACTATGCGGCTGGAAGAGGAAATGGCGAGGATGGGTGAGAAATACCCGGAATTGTTTCCTTTGTTCACAGGGACAATCATTCACGATCAGACCAATCCCAAAGAGACTCCGGAAATGGCACTATCGGGCTTTCTGCGGTCCTCAAGGATAAGGCAACTGAACGATACAGTTCAGCAGGTGTATAAAAACATTGACCCGCTTGAAAAAGGTATAAACCAGCTTTTCAGGTATTATAAATACTACTTCCCCGACAAACCGATTCCGAAAGTAGCAACCGTCATTTCAGAATTCGGGGTGGATGCTTTTACATATGGAGATCAGTTATGCGGCATAGGCCTGGATATGTTTCTCGGTGAAAACTATCCGGGTTACAATCCTGAAATTTTCCCGGCGTATCTTCGCCGTCAGTTCAACAATCAATACATAACGATCAGGCTTGCAAAGACGTTGGCGCAGAACACTTTTGGAGATACTCCACCGGGAAAGAGTCTTCTGGACATAATGCTTTACAATGGCAAGATGTTATATATAGTGGACAAGCTGCTGCCCGGCACGCCAGACAGTCTTGTCATGGGATACACCAAAGATCAGATGGAGGGATGTATTTCCAATGAACAGGCGGTTTGGGCGCGAATTCTCGATCAAAAACTGCTTTACTCTACCGATTTTGGAGAGTTCAGAAAAATGGTGACCCCAAGTCCCAACGCTCCTGTTATTTTCCAGGAAGCTCCGGGGGAGATTGGGAACTGGATTGGATGGCAAATTGTGAAGGCATACGTAAAGCGTAATCCGAAATCGGGAATGAAAGAATTGATCTCTCAGACCGATGCACAGAAATTTCTCGAATCTGCTCGTTACAAACCACAACAGCTCAAGTAACAATGAAAAAAACTGTATTTTACACTTCGTTGCTCACATTTTTACTTCAGGTTTTCGCTTCATCAGGGCAGAATCTGAATTTGTTACCGGAGCCTAACTACATGACTACCCGGGAGGGTGTTTACTTTGTTGCTGACAGAGTGGAGTTATTCGGTGATGTTCCTGAGTTTTCGGTCATCAACGAACTGCAAAAAGCTGTTCCCAAAAAGAAGACAGACAAGCGGACCCGCAGAATAATGTATATCTTCGACAAATTTGTACTAGACGAAGGGTACTGGCTCAGTGTGGAAGACACGCTGGTTACAATCGGTGCAGCTACTACTTCCGGATTCCTCTATGCAGAACAGACAATCATGCAATTGAGGCAGGAGGGTGCCTTTATGAAATTGCCTGGTCTGGAGATAATTGATTCACCCAGATTTGGCTGGAGAGGAATGCACCTGGATGAGAGCAGGCATTTTTTGGGAAAAGAGTTCGTAAAACAGTACATAGACTGGTTGTTTTCTCTTAAAATGAATGTTATGCACTGGCATCTGACAGATGCTCCGGGCTGGCGGATAGAAATCAAAAAATATCCCAAACTGACAGAAGTCGGAGCATGGCGACCAGACAGGAGTGGTCTGACGTTCATGGAAGCAGATACGGCAAAGGCTGGTGAGGCAATGACCTATGGAGGATTCTACACGCAAAAAGAAATAAAGGAAATCGTTCGTTACGCCGCAGAAAGAAATATAACCATAATTCCTGAAATTGAGATGCCTGGTCATACCACCGCGGCACTGGTAGCGTATCCGGAGTATTCCTGTACAGGAGGTCCGGTCCCGATGCCGGGAGGAGCCAAAAACAGTCCTTATCCCAATTATTGCGTTGGAAATGAGGATACTTATGTTTTTCTTTCAGACATACTATCCGAAGTTGCTGAACTTTTTCCATCAGAATACATACACATAGGTGGTGATGAAGTGGATCGTGCCCAGTGGAGCCAATGTGCAAAATGCCAGAAACTGAAAAAAGATCTGAAGATCGAGGACGACTCCAGGTTGCAGGTATATTTCACAGAGCGGATTGAAGAGATTTTGGCAGGGATGGGAAGAAAGCTGATGGGTTGGGACGAAATAATGGAAGGTGAAACGCTCACTCCCTCGGCCGGAGTTATGGTTTGGCGTGGAGAGGAACTGGTAAAAAAAGCGACTAATGCCGGTCATCAGGTAGTAGTTACGCATAATTATTATTTTGATTTGTATCAGGGCAGTCCGGCACTGGAGCCGAAAACCTATGGATACCTGCCATTGGAGCGGGTATATACGTACGAGCCCGTACCTGCCGGTTCGAGCGACGAACAGCGCGCCAATATTCGCGGAGTGGAAGGGTGTCTGTGGACAGAAATGATACCAGATCGTGAAAAGGCAGAGTACATGTTGTTCCCGAGGATACTCGCGCTGGCAGAAGTTGGCTGGACACAGCCTGAAAAGAAGGACTGGAAAAGGTTTGTCAGTTCAATTCCTGTTCACCTGAAGCGACTTGATGAGCAACAGATCAACTATGCAACCAGTATTTTTGATCCGGAAATAAAGCTCGTTCCGCAGGGAGGTGTCATGACGTGCCAGTTCATCCAGCAAATACAGCAAGGGGATATCAGATATACACTTGATGGCAGCGAACCTGGAGCAGGTTCTGCTGTCTTCACAGAGCCAATCAGACTGAGGGGTAAAGCCGAGATAAGGGCAAAGGCATTCTTTTCCGGAAAATCAGGCAAAACTGCTGCGGCTTCATATCAGCCAACGCTGGCTACCGGCAAACAGTTTTCACTGAAAAGTCTTCCGGCTAAACAATACAACGGAGAAAGGCCATGGATACTGAACGATGGTGTAAAAGGATCAGCATCATTCAACGATGGGAACTGGTGCGGATTTTACGGAGATGATGTTGAATTAACACTTGATCTGGGAGAAAAACAGGAAATAAAGTCACTTTCAACGAACTTCTTTGAACAGGAAAGAAGCTGGATATACCTCCCGGAGGCAATAGAAGTCGAGAAGTCTGAAGACGGAACCAACTGGACCACTATTGCCTCCACACCAGGACCTGTTGCCGATGGAATAGAAGGTATCAAAACGATCAACCTGGTATTTGAGGGGGTTAAAACAAGGTATCTGCGTGTCAAGGCCCGAAACAAGGGGCAGCATCCGGTTTACCCTGATGGTAAATGCTGGATATTTATGGATGAAATCGGGTTGAATCAGTAGTCGTATTGTTGCAGACCGTAACGTTCGATGGTACTTATCAGTTTTTCTGCGTAGGTTCTGTCTGTGGCGTACCCCATATTTTTGAGTCCGTAGGCCCACTTTTTGTAGTCTTTGCCGTATTTTCTCAGTTTGGCATACCGCCCGCCTGACAGCAGAATACTGTGAGCTCTCCAACTAAGCTTGGGGTCTTTGAAATTCAGGAAGAAATCCTTGTGAGAATCATCAGAGTGATTGGTACAATGACCTTTCTTGCAGTTCCTCGAGAAACATTTCATTCCGAAGTGGTTATTATTTCGGACCGCCAGCGTGCTCGTACCTGCGCGGCTCTCGATCAACCCCTGTGCCAGGCTGATACTGGCCGGTATGCCATATCGGGCCATTTCCTGTCTGGCTACAGCGCTGTACTTTTTAATAAAAGCCGCAGAGTGGTCGCCTCTGATTGTCTCTATTCTTACGGGAGCTGCATCGTTGACAGGTTTTTTCAATACCTTTTTATTGACTTCGGGGGTTTTCCTGATTTTGGTTGAAGCTGTCTTCCCGGACTCTGACTTCTCGGCAACAACATCCTGAACCAGGCCCAACTGAGTTTCAGAATTTTCACTTTTCCTTTTTTTGGGCCTATTTTCCACATCTTCCGAAACCTTCAGCGTCTGTTCCTCACTTTTTTCAACATTCCAATCAATTGAAGATACAGGCCCGCCAATAAATGCGGATGAAGGAGCATCGTTGAAAAGCGCATAATAGGCAGCACCCGCCAGAAAACCGAGCTTGAGCAAGGTGCCCCTGTTGAAGACATTTACCGAGCAGGTATGCCATAAATACCTGAGCGTAGTCCATTTGCGGTTAAGGCCGTTCGTCTTGACTGCATTCGCGCCCTGCGCCCGCTCCCGACCAGCGAAAACTGGATGGGCAGATGGCAGACTGTCGGCATGTTTTGATCTGGAGGATGCTTCACCGAAACGAAATCTGTGAAGAAGTTCCTCCTCGGCATACAATTTGTTCTTTCCCATGACTTTGTATTTAGAAGCACAAAGATAAAACAAATAGTTTTTATTTTAAAACAATTTGAATAATATATAAAATAATTTGTTTTTTATTTTGTGTATTTGATTCACAATCAACTCTTTTTTCTACTTTTTTCATGTTTTTTACTTCATTTGTCATTTCAGCGATTCTCGCTTGTCAGCATATAGGGCAAAGCAGCGTTTTACTTACATTTTTCGTTATGTTCTCAAAGGATGGTTTTTGTACCGTAACTTCCCGTCCGAAATTGCACATGGATTTCGCGATTAATCTGGAAAACGCTGAAAAAGACTTTGTGGCCGCCCTGGTTCGTCAGGAACGTTGGGCACAAAAACAGCTGTACGAACAATATTTCGGCAGGCTGATGGGGGTTTGTATGCGTTATGCTGGTTCCAGAGATGAAGCGCTTGATTTGCTTCATGAGGGGTTTATGAAAGCGTTCCAGAACATTGGCAAATACAAACCCGGGACTTCCATTTTTTCCTGGCTGCGTACGCTCATGGTGAATGTGTGTATAGATCATTATCGAAAAGCGCAGCGCAGAAGAACCTCTGACCTGGATACTGCTGTTTCTCAGTCAGTGGAAGGGCCAGACATACTCAGCAGCCTTTCAGAGGAGGAAATTCTTTTAAAAGTACAGGAATTGCCGCCTGCGTACCGAACTGTATTCAATTTATACGTTGTGGAAGGCTTTTCTCACAAGGAAATCGGTGATATGTTGAATATTACAGAGAGTACCTCCCGATCCAACCTTGTCAAAGCCCGGCAAAAATTGATTGAATCACTTAGCGGGATTGGCTATAATCAACCATCGTTTGCTTCCAGAAACAATGAGCATCTCAGTATATCCGACCAACCATGAATCAAAACGAATTTGACGCTGAAATCAGGGCAAATCTTGAAGCTGTTGAATTTCCGTATGACGCGGAAAGCTGGTTTGCATTTGAAAAAAAGCTGGATTCTTCTTTAGAAAAGTCTGCCGCTGATTTTGATGAGTCTGTCAGAAATGTACTTAAAAAAGTTGAAACACCCTATGATTCCGGTTTGTGGACCCTGATGTCGCGTCAACTGGACCGTTCTGTTGCTGTTCGCAGAGTCAGGTTTTTCAAGTTGGCCGAAGCAGCTGTAATTCTGTTGCTGGCAATCCAGGCAGGTGTATCTGGCCCGGGTGATGCCCTTCCAATAATTCCTTCCAATTCGTTACCTCCTGCCAAAACACCAGCTGGTACACCGATGGCATCTGCTGCCAACGGAACCCGGTTGTGCGCCACTTTACATACGAATACCTCGGCACTTGTTAACCCGGAAATGTTGGCACCTAATGCTGATTCATATACTTCTGCTCAATCTCTATTACCGGAAGTAAACAGGACACGAGTTTCAAATCCGCCTCTGATTGCCACCTTATGGCCAGCATTGCCTGATTTTCAACGCCCCAAACCATCATTTTACGCGCAGAATACTGACATTAAGATCCATCAGAATTCTCCCGGGTGGTTCATCTGTACATTTGCAGAGGCTGGCGCCGTTTCAGTGAGAGGCACTGCATCTGCCTCATTTGCTTCACTTGTACCGGGCTTTGGGATAATTGTTGGAAAAAATTCGGGGAATTGGGGATTTGAAACCGGAATTCAATTCAACCGAATCTCTTTTGCTCCCGATTCCAGAACAACCATCTACGCCGGCAACCCCCAAACCGGCTTCCTTGCTTCCTATACCAAAAGCGCCGATGCCACCGCAATTACTCTTCCCCTGCGAGCCAGCAAAAAAATAGCAGGTTCTGGCTCATTCGAGATTCGTGCACTTGCAGGCATTGCCGCCGAACTTGTCACTGAAAAGAGTTTCAGCAAAAGATCAGTTTACATTCCCCCTGCCAATCAATCAAGCGGCGGGAATCAGATTCCAAACGGAACAATACCCGATAAAGCACAAAGCGGTTTGTTCGAACAGGGGAGGCTGAGAGAAAACCTGTCAGCACATGCAACGCTCGGACTCAGGCTAACAGCCGATTTGGGTGCCGCCTACAGTATTTTCCTCGAACCCGGTGCAAGCATGAATCTGGCAGGCAGCTGGGGGCCTTACCAGGAGAAAATTGACAGATTTTCTGTGAGAGCTGGCGTGTATTCCAGGTTTTAAAATCTGTGCTGCTTTTTTGAACTGACAAAAAAATGCGATATCCATGTCAGTTCAAAAAAGCAAACACCATACCATATTGCATTACCGGATGAAGCACCAAACAGTTTGTGCAAAAAAGAGGCGAACCCTTCTGGATTCGCCTCTTTTTTTATCTGACAATAGTGACATCTCCCTTTCGGTAAATCTGGATTGTTCTGTTGCATATCTGCAAGTCCGCCCACAATTGCCAAACGTAAACTCCGGGATTCATAGGTTCCTCGTTAAAGAACCCTTCCCAACCTTCGCCAAGGTCATTTGTTACGAACATAAGATTACCCCAGCGATCATATATTTCCATTTTATATGAAAGAACTGAGAAGTTTTTTCCAAAAAATGCCCTGAAAAGAGAGTTGTCGGGATCCGGGGATTCCGGAGCAAAAACGTTGGGCACATATATTCTCAGTGGATTTCCGGCATCGTCCGCCAGTTCGATATCCGAAGTTGCCAGCACACTCTGACCACAGTCATTTGTTGCAGAAAGCCAAACCCTGCCTGGTTTGTCAGCGCGGGCAGTTCTGCCAGCAGTACCATTCCACCAGACAAGCTCCAGTCCCGAGGTATCTCCTGCCAGGAATGGGAATAAAGTAACACCCTGGCTGTCACACGGCACCAAAAAAGCATCCGGAAGATCTACCCTCAACGGCTGCGTCTCCTGAATACCTGCTTCAGCATTGTAAAAGCACCCGAATTCATCTGCAATTACAACTGAGTAAAGACCTGCAGACAAGTTGCTGAATATGCTGTCGGACTGGAAAACACCTCCGTTCAGGGAGTAACCCGATGCCCGCACCGAACCCGTTACATCTATTCTGAGACTACCTGAGCCAGTGTTACTGCATGACTTTTTCACGAACAGATCGAAATCAAGTTCGGGATAACCTGTCACGGTAACAGTCACAGTGGAATC
>JBDLWO010000185.1:0-6116 GCA_039804245.1 Bacteroidota bacterium | reverse complement strand
ACAAGACAGGTACCCTGACCATGGACAAGATCGTACTGGAAAAGCACCTGAATGTAATGGGAGACGATGACGATGAGGTACTGAAATGGGCTTACCTGAACAGTTATCACCAGACAGGCCTCAGGAATCTGCTGGATATGGCCATCCTGGAACATTCAGAAGTGCATGGACTGCTTGAAATCGAGGACAAATTCAGGAAAGTGGATGAAATACCGTTTGATTTCCAGCGAAGGCGCATGTCGGTGATACTGGAACAGCATACAGGACAGCATCTGCTGGTTTGCAAGGGTGCCATCGAGGAAATGTTGCCACTTTGTACCCATGCCTTTGACCCCGGCGCCGACCGTCAGTTGCACATTGAGCGCGATTCAGTCGTTCAGATGGATGAAACCATGCGCACCCGCGTCACCGAAACCTGCCGGCGGCTGAATGAAGACGGCATGCGCGTGTTGCTTGTAGCCATCAGAGAGTTCGACAACCGGGAACTCACCTACTCCAGAGAAGATGAAAGCGAGCTGATACTCACCGGCTACATAGCATTTCTTGATCCGCCAAAGCCGACCGCGGGTGCGTCCTTGCAAGCGATACAGGAATTGGGCATACAGGTAAAAGTAATCACAGGCGACAACGAGGCCGTAACAAGAAAAATATGCCATGATGTGGGACTGGAGGTGCATGACAGCCTGACCGGCGCCGATCTGGAGCAGATGGACGACGAAACCCTCAAGAGCAGGCTGCCCCAAACCAGCATCTTCAGTAAAATCAATCCGCTGCAAAAAGCACGCATTGTTCAATTGCTTCGGCAGACTGGACACACAGTCGGTTTCATGGGCGACGGAATCAACGATGCTCCCGCATTGAAAGCAGCCGATGTGGGTATTTCTGTGGATACAGCCGTTGACATTGCCAAGGAAAGCGCCGACATCATTCTGCTGGCAAAAGACCTCACCGTACTTGAAAGAGGCGTCGTCACCGGACGAAAGACATTTGGCAACATCATCAAATACATCAAAATGGCTGCCAGCAGCAATTTCGGGAATATGTTCAGTGTGGTAGGAGCCAGCGCCCTGCTCCCGTTTCTGCCCATGCTGCCCATCCAGCTGATCACCCAGAACATGCTCTATGATCTGTCGCAGACATCTATCCCCTGGGACGACATGGACCATGAGTTCATAGAAAAACCACAGCACTGGGACGCCTCCGGAATCAGGCGATTCATGATCCATATCGGCCCCGTAAGTTCGTTATTCGATTACGCCACTTTCGGAGTATTGTTTTTTGTGCTGGGGGCCTCAGTCCCGGAGAAACAAAGCCTGTTTCAGAGCGGATGGTTTGTAGAGAGCATAATTTCCCAGACCCTGATCATACACCTGATACGCACGCGCAGGATACCCTTCATTCAGAGCAGAGCAGCCCTGCCAGTGACGGCACTGACAACCATCATCATGATATTTGCCGTCTGGATACCCTATTCGCCGTTTGCAGGAGCGCTGTCTTTGTCTCCTTTGCCGGTTGAGTACTTCGGCTGGCTGGCAGCTATCCTGCTGAGCTATTTCGTACTGACACAACTGGTGAAGTGGCATTTTATACGACGATACAAGAGCTGGCTCTGAGCAAAATGGTCATTCATCATCCGTTTTTTCCGTTACCTTTTTGATATTGTCGTCGGGAACCCGGTCCACTACATAATAGTACGGATCAATACCGGCCTGGCTGGGTTTTTCGGCAGTAAAAAAGGTAAATGTGTTCTCTTTCTCACTTATCCTCACCCGCTTCATACCAAGAGCCCTGCCGTATTTCTTTCCTTTTTCAGGTTCGGCGAAAACGCCCACTTCTATCCAGTCGTTGAGAACAGCAGGAGTTTCACGGCCGAGTGAATCGGCGTACATCTTGGCCGACTGCACCTTCAGCGTGGTTTTGTATCCGCCATCAGTCTCAACAGTATTGGCATCCAGGGTTCTGTTGTCGAACAGCGTGATCTTTCTGAACAGATCATCAATCAGATAGCGCAGGCTGTCGGGCGTTTGCGCCTCCAGCCGGTTCACCAGTTCGCGGGCGTTTGGATAGGGAGGCTCGTGATAGGCAAAACTGTCCACCAGATTTTTAAGCGCGGCATTCACTCCCGGCTCACCTGTCATCTCCTTGAGGTAGTACATGACTACACTGCCTTTCTGGTAGTGGATATAGCCCTGATTTTCCACTTCCTGCAATGGGCACTCCTTGTCGGCCTCACTGCCCCGGGTGCTCAGGTATTCGTCCATCTCATATTTCAGGAATTTATGCATTTGATCCTTTCCATACATCTGCTCCATCACCATGAGGGCTGAATACTGCGCCAGCGTTTCGCTCAGCAGGGTTGCGCCCTGCATATCAGCACCCGCAACCTGATGCGCCCACCACTGATGGCCCATTTCATGCGCTACAATATAGGTTACCATGTCAATATCTTCGGGATCTTCCAGATTGGCAATGAATCCGATTCCCTCCGAGTAGGGCATGGTGCCGGGGAATGCCTGTGCAAAGCTGGCATACCTCGGAAATTCGATAATTCGCGCCTGTTTGTGCCTGTACGGACCAAAGTGAGTCGAATAGTAGTCTATTGACTTCTCCATGGACATCAGCATCTTGTCCACGTTGTAGGCATGACGGCTGTCGTAGTACACCTCCAGGCTGATTCCTTTGTGCATTTTTTTGCGCACCTCGTAACGAGCCGACATGAAGGAGTAAAAGTTGGCTGAGGGATGATCCAGTTCGTATTCAAAGTAGTTTCTGCCATTTTCCGTCCACTGCCGGCGCAGGGAACCCGGGGCAATCGCAATCTGGTCGCCCGATGTGCCAAACACACTGCGCACCCGCACCCAGTCGGAGTTATTGCTCAGATAGGTGTTCATACGCTTGACAGAATCATCACTCAGGTCGGGCATGCGTACGCGCAGGGGCAAATTATATTTCTTGCGCTTGTTTTTATCTGAAAGTTCATAGGCTGACTGGTATCCCGTCTGTGGGAGTATATCGGCATTGTTGAAGAACGTTCCATTGTCAACAACAGCGGTAACAGTTACTTCATTTTCTATTCCCCGGGGGTAGTATTTCATGGAAAGATTCATCTCCAGCGAATCTCCGGGCATAAGCGCTTTGTCGAGCCTGTACATGGCGAATTTCTGAACCGTATCCATGAGCAGGAGCTGCGATCCTGGCAGGTCAAAAACTGCGCTGTAGGTGGGTGAAAGTGTAAAGAACAGGGTGTCAATCGGTGTTTTATGCCTGTTCATCATTACTTGCCTGCAAGAAACTTCCAGTGCTCTCCTCCCGGGATACAATTCTATGTGATAGTCGAGTGATATGGTACGCGGTTGCGGGCGCATCTCGTATTGCTTGTACATTTTCTCATAGTTCACCTGCATTCTCTCAGACTGGTCACTGGTCTGATAGGTATTGATCACCTTCGTATTGTAAAAAAGCCATGCTCCGCAGGAAAACCACAGAACAAAGAGAGCCATTAACAGGGGTCTGACTCTTTTCAGACGCTCCAGTGCCAGTCGGGTTCGAATCCTGAAATCATTTTCTCTGCCCCGAACCCAGTACAGGAGAGCCCCCACCAGCAGTATCAGCCCTGCGAGCGTCCAGTAAGCGCTGAACGACAAAACCGGCAACAGGAAAGGCCCGAAAGCGTTCATGTCAGAGTATGTCAGGGAAGGGGTGGAGTTGAATATCACCAGGTTGCTCTGAATATCCAGAGCAGGCCAAACGAAACTGTTGGCAATCAGCACAACGACAAACAGGAAATACCCCAGATAACGATTGTTCACTACCGAATGAAGAAATACACTCAGCACAATCAGATTCAGGAAAGTCAATCCGTCATCCAGGAAAAGCTCGGTGAAATATACCTCCGGACGAATATCGGTAAATCCGTTAAGCAATTGTGTGGCAATACCGATTGTGCATCCGGTCAGCAGTAACAACAGCACAGCTGCCGCCAGCGCCAGCGTTTTGGATACCACCGGCAGCCAGTCAGGGTACGGCAAGGCGTCGTATATGTCGTTTACCTTCGACTCCCGCTCCTTCCACACGATGGCGCCGGAATAAAACGTAATGAAAGCCACAATAAACAGATAGAAGGATCCTTTGATTGTATCCACTATATTCCAGGTAACCGGGAATACCGTCAGACCGTACCCCATGGAAGTAGCATAGGCCAGAGATGAGGAAAGGTTGATTATTCCGAAGATGACGATAACCAGGAATGCCACGTTTTTCACGATAGAAATACCTTCAATCTTCAACTGGCTGACCAACTGCCTCAGGCTCCAGAATGTCCCGAACCCGGGTTTCACTGTCTCGGGTACTTGCCGGGCATGTTCAGCGACAACCTGTTTTTCTGCATTTTTCTGTTTGCCGGGGCGAGCCGTATCGGAAAAGCTGAATTTGAAATACGTAAAGACGAATACGACAGCGCCCACTGCCATCCAGACCAACCTGTTCAGCAGAAGCAGTCCCTCCATTCCCATGGACATGGTATTTCTGTCGTCAACAGTCCAGTACTTGGTAGCTACTATAAAAGTCCTGAAACCGAAAGGATCGAGCATGGCGCCCAGGAATTCGTTCTCCATATCCCCAATCAGATTAAGGGAAACGATGTAGCCTACCAAAAGTCCGATAGTACCTATAAACGACAGCATGGTACTGCGCGTGAGCGCGGCGATACTGAAAACAACCGAACCGGCGAACAGCATGTTGGGCAGTACAAAAACGGCCAGACCTTCGAGATGGGCTGTCCAGAAGATGGGCCCGACCCGATCAGCATCGAGCCAGGGCATCATACTGCCCAGAATACTGCCCAGCGAAACCCCCAGAAAAGGTATAATACTGATCACGAGCGCACCCGCGAAACGCCCGAGCAGATAATCCCGCTTTTTCAGGGGAGTAGAAAAGAATATCTGACTGGTTTTTTCTGAAAAATCGCGTGCCGCCGCGCTGTTGAAAAACGCGGTAATCATGAGCAGACAGATCAGACTGAGATTGGCGAAGTAGAACTCGACAACATAGGGTGCATTTTTGTGTACGTTGCCAATGCTTCCCCCGATGGTGATATCGTCGGAACTGGTGGCGCCGAACACGAGCAGCGCGTTGATGAGCAAAAAGATGTAAACGATGGGTTGCCGCAGCCAGTAGCGCAACTCAAACAGAAATATATGGAAAAACATATTGCTGAAAATTATGCCTGACCGGCCGGTTTATGTCCTTTGATGTAGGTAAAGAAAACGTCCTCCAGGTCGGCGTCCGTTACACTGAAACCGTTGGCGGGCTGCTGCTCGCTGAAAACATGCAGCACCGGCTGACCGGCCACCATGCGCGTGGAAATAACCGGCAATTGTTGCGTCATTTCGTGCACACTGGCGCGCGGAACGGAGTAGCTCCAGATTCTGTTCTGAAGGCCATGGAGCGCGTCGGCAGGGCTGCCCGAGTACAATACCCTGCCCTTGTCTATAATAGCCATCTGCGGACAAAGTTCCTGTACGTCTTCGACAATGTGCGTACTGAGAATCACAATTACCTGCTCGCCTATTTCCGACAGCAGATTATAGAAACGGTTGCGCTCGCCGGGGTCGAGGCCAGCCGTTGGCTCATCCACAATGATCAGTTTCGGATCGCCGATAAGGGCCTGCGCAATACCAAAGCGCTGCTTCATACCTCCGGAGAAACCTCCAAGGGCTTTTTTGCGTACATCCCACAGATTCACACGTTTCAGCAGCTCTTCAACCAGTTCCCTGCGTCCACTGCTGATACCCTTGAGTATGGCAATGTGATCGAGCATATCATACGCACTGATTTTGGGGTAAATACCGAATTCCTGCGGCAGATAGCCCAGCAGGCGGCGCACTTCGGTTTTATTTTGCAGTACATCCAGATCGCCCAGCGTTATGATGCCGCTGTCGGGCTCCTGCAGGGTGGCAATCGTGCGCATCAGGGTAGATTTGCCGGCGCCGTTGGGGCCGAGCAGACCGAACATACCCCTCGGAATGCTGAGGGATACATCATCAAGCGCTTTCACGCCGTTGGAGTAGGTCTTGGAGAGGTTTCTGATCTGAAGTTCCATAATTTTATTCAGGTGC
>JBDLWO010000184.1:0-7596 GCA_039804245.1 Bacteroidota bacterium | reverse complement strand
CGGGAGGACTGGCGCTTAACGTTCCCGGTCAGGGAAATTGTTCTTCCGTAAGTCCACCTGGAACAAGGCGTTGATAATCAGACCCGAGTTGTACTGGAAAACATTCTTCCCGTCAATGATGCGTCCGTATTGTACTATCTGACTGAGATACCCGCCTTCCAGTCTCAGGTTTTTTCCGGCCTGAAAGCCAATCATCAGCCCCAATCTGTTCTGATCAAATATGTTTGCGCCCACATTTTTTCCAAACCCGATGAATATCTCGTCATACAACACACCATATAATTTTTCAGGGAAGCTCCCGCCCGGCTGAAATCTGAACCTGGCCATGTATCGCATCCTGTTCAGCATCGGAAATTGATCCTCCCCGACCAGTCCGGGGGATGAATACTTGCCCACAAAACGCTGCTCCAGCATAAATCGGTGCGATATATCAACCCTGTTCTCCTTGTGCGACAGCTGAAGCATTTCATAAATCCGGTGCTCGGTGAAGTCGCGCCCCATGCTGTTCAGCGGAATTTCACCGTACGGGTAGGTCTCGATCCAGGCATATCCAAATCTGGCCAGAACGCGGGGATTCATCTGAATATTAAGTCCGACCCTCAGCAGACTCTGCTGCCAGTCAGTAATCAGGTGGTTTCGCCTCCACTGATATTCGGCATGCAATCCAAGCCTGTCAGTGAGCTGAAATGTTGCGAAACTGTTATACCAGCCGATCGTGTTTGAGGTAGAATATCTGTTTTGCTGACCAGCAATACTGTTCAGGCACAAAACGGACAGCAGCAGGCTGTACAGAGGCAATTTGATGTTTATCATTGCGTCGGGCTTTTCCATGAATTATTCCGGACACTCACCGGGGGCGTTCCGGGTAATTCAGCAAAAGTAGCGCATAATTTCTACACAGAATACTATATCCCTGTTATTGCCTTGCCCGCGATCTGTTCAATTTCGCTCTTGCGTTCCGCACTCATCTTGTCGTAGGTTTTGATCAGCATTCCCAGTCTCGGATTGGACAGGAAAAAATCACGCTGCTGATTCATGAAATTCCAGAAAAGCGCATCCCACACGGCAGTCCAGTCGCCTTTCCGGTAATTGCTCATTTTCAGAATATAGCTGCTGCCACTGATGTAGGGCTTGGTGGCCATCAGTCCGCCATCGGCAAACTGACTCATACCATATACATTGGGCACCATCACCCAGTCGTAGGCATCAATAAAGAGTTCCATAAACCACTGATAAACGGCGTCCGGATCTGTTTCGGTCAGCAGCATGTAGTTACCGAGAATCATCAGCCGTTCGATGTGGTGGCAGTAGCCTGTTTGAAGTACGCGCCGGATGGTGTTGTCGAGCGGCGGGATACCTGTGGAACCCTGGTAAAATGATACCGGAAGCGGCCGGCTGAATTTCCAGAAATTGGTGGTTCGCTCGCGCACACCTGTGTATATGTACACGCCGCGTATGAACTCCCGCCAGCCGATAATCTGCCGGATGAACCCTTCTGTGGAGTTGAGCGGCGCTCCCTGTGCAACAGCGGCATTCACCACCTGCATGGGCGTCAGCAGACCGATATTGAGCAGGGGCGACAACAGGCTGTGATGAAGCACCGTGGCATTATCCACCATCGCATCCTCGTACACGCCAAAATCGTGAAACCGGTTTTCGAGGAACTGCCGGAGCCAGGCCTCACTCTCGTCGTGCGTCACCGGATAAACGAACGAACGGGAAATTTCACCGTAATTGTGGCTGTAATGTTTTTCAACCCACCCGATCGCCTCTTCGGTGAATGTGTTCACGGCGGGAAAAACCACCCGGGGAGGTACTTTGTCTTTGGGGTACTTCTCCCTGTTGTCGGCGTCGTGGCTCCACTTTTCGCCGGCGGGTTTTCCGTGTGCATCGAGCAGCAGTCCCAGCTTTTTTCGCTGTCTGATATAAAAGTCTGTCTGGAAATACTTCGTGCGCGAACCGAAGTACTCCTTCAGATCATCCCTGGTATTAATGAACAGGGGGGTGTCAAGCTCCCGGCATACCATATTGTGCAGGCGACTTGCCTGCAAGAGCCGGTTTTCGAGCCAGTGATCGCATACATCGTAGTAATGTACATTCGTTACGCCCTCCCCTGCGAGTTGCAGCAGGAGCAGCCGGATATCGGATATCTGTTCAGTAGCCTCCACATACCGGACGGACAGGCCATTTTGTTCCAGATAATGCCGGTAATACTGCATACTGGCCCGGTGGAGCACCAACTTCTGTTTGTGAAACCTGTACTGATTGAAAAACAGATATTCTTCCACCAGAATAACCTCTCCGGCCGATTGCAGGGGAGCGATATCGCGGAAAAGCTGGTGTGGAAACAGGAGAAAAACAGATTTGCTCACGGTAAAATGCGGGAAATGGTTCTGAAAGTCAGATTTATCCGGGGTGCCCTGACCTTTCGGGCGGGAGGCAGCTGGTGTACCCAGTGTGCCTGAGTGATGCCTTTCATCAGCAGCAGACTGCCATTTTCGAGCAGGATATGCACTTTGTCTCCGGTATTTCTGTGTTTGAAAGAAAATTTGCGTTCTGCTCCGAAAGAGAGCGAGCAGATGGCGCCTTCCTTTTTCAGCTCGGGCTCGTTATCGCTGTGCCAGCCCATCCCCTCATTGCCGTTGTGATACAGGTTGAGCAGACAGGAATTATACGTCTCGCCGGTACAGGCTTCTGCCTTCGATTTCAGTTCGAGCAACACCGGCGTCCAGGGCAGCGCCTGTCGGGCGATTTTGGAATAGGTATAGCTGAAAGGCTGATCACCGTACCAGGCGACTTTCCGGCTTGTCACGATCTTCTTTCCGAACATCATCGTCTCATCGTTCCGCCATTCAATCGAATCAGTCAGAGCCTGCGTATATATTTCGGTCTCGGTCGAGTTGAAAACAGCTCCCGCATACTGAACAATGCCATCATAAGGCAGGCAGTTCCGGTGAAAGTCGGCAGGAAATGAAATAGTACTCATGCCGGGATGAACAGCGGAAGGGGGGATAAAGTTTGGGGAGGGGGGCTTTTAAAATTACAGGACTTCGAGATATACAACTGATCAGATCCATTTAGATATCCAGAGTTATTTTGCAGCGTGGTTAGCAACTATGGATATATCAAGCTCATTGCAATGAGGAATTACTGTCCAGCCTGAGAACTGCAACTGTTTGTCTATTCTGAGTTTACGGGCGATTTTTACGATTCGCAGGCCATATCAGAGATATGAAATAATAGTGGATCAGATCAGGTACAAAGGAAAATAAATCAAGATGGGAAAAACCGTGTAATTTATCTTAAAAATCTGTAAAAAACCCCTATTTTTGTGTCATAAAGTCAATTCAAATGGCAAAAAAGTTAGTCCGATTCGACTGGGCGATGAAACGGCTGCTTAGCAACAAAGCCAATTTCGACATCCTGGAGGGTTTTCTGTCGGAGTTGCTGTATGAGGATTTCAGTATCAGGCAAATCCTTGAAAGCGAAGGAAATAAAGAAACAGGTGAAGACAAGTTCAACCGGGTTGATATCCTTGTGGAAAACAGGAAAGGGGAGCTGATTATTGTCGAAATTCAGAATACGCGAGAGGCTGACTACTTCCAGCGTATGCTTTACGGAACTGCCAAGGTGATTGCAGAGCATATTGCAGAAGGACAGCCTTACTCGAGCGTAAAAAAAGTGTACTCCGTCAACATCGTGTATTTTGACCTTGGCCAGGGAGACGACTATGTTTACCACGGCAGAACTGTTTTTGTGGGTATTCACAGCAACCATGAGCTGGAACTCTCTGAAAAGCAAAAGGAACTTTTTCAGAAAACGTCCGTTTCAGATTTATATCCGGAGTACTATGTGATAAAAACCAATCGGTTCAATGATGTCGCCAGAGACACACTGGACGAGTGGATATATTTCCTGAAAACAGCGGAAATCAGGGACGAGTTCACAGCAAAAGGGCTGAAGGCCGCCAGTCAGAAACTCGACATTCTGAAATTGGATCCGGCCGATCGGAAAGAGTATGACCGCTACATGGAAGCCCAGCGAAGTGATGCCAGTTTCGTGGAGACAGTAAAACTGGAAATATCCTCTGCCTTAAAGAGCAGGGAGGAAGAAATTACAGAAAATGCCCTGCGAAAAGGAGCTTCCGTTGAGTTTGCTGCCGAGATCACAGGACTTTCAACTCAAGAAGTCCTGGAAATAGCTGAAAGGCTTGGCAAGCTTCCCCCGGCAGCCGGATAAGGCTCACCCCAGGCTATTTCCCCTCAAAATTTTCTCCATTTTCCAGCCTTTGGCCAGTTCATCCACGAGTTTATCGAGGTAGCGCACCTTTTGTGTCAGCGGATTGGTTATTTCTTCCACCCTGTATCCGCATATGACGCCGGTAATGAGCCGGGCGCCGGGGTTCAGAGTGGCCTCCTGAAAAAAGTCCTCGAAGCTGACTCTGCGTTCTATTAATTCCAGTATTTTCGGCTCATCGAATCCGGTCAGCCAGTCAATAACCTGATCGAGTTCCGCTTTCGTTCTGCCTTTTTTCTCCACCTTGGCCAGGTAAAGCGGATAGACCGTGGCAAAAAGCATGTGCGCGATACGTTCGTCGTGGGTGAGTTTCATAAGCGTGGTTTTACTACTTTGGCGGAATATACCACACTCCCCTCCTCAGATCAACTCCACCACCGCACTGTTCCTGTATGGCATTTTTTGGACAGACAGCGCTGCTTCAACCGAACAGCGTTTCCACCTCTTCAGCAAAGTTAAAGTCTTTTTCTGTAACACCGTCAGCGTCGTGGGTGCGCAGTTTCAGCACCACCCTGTTATAAACACCCGACCAGTCGGGGTGGTGGTTCAGTCTTTCGGCAATCAGCGCTACCCGGCACAGGAAGGCGAATGCCTCGCTGAAATCGCGGAATACAAAAGATTGGTGGATGTGAACGCCATCGTACTGCCAGCCAGACAGGGATGCCAACCGGGTTTCTACCTCCTTTTCAGTCATTATCTGTACAATCCTTTAAAAACAAGCGCAATTTTCGGTGTATATACCCCTACTTGCCCCTCAATCTGGCAGCAGCATAACGCTGGAAACGGACAGCATTCACTTTGTGAGCCGAAAGTGTCTCGGCAAAGGTATGCGTTCCCGACTCGTCGGGTTTGGCACAGAAGTACAGGTATTTGTGTTTCTCATGATTCAGCACGGCATCAATACTCGGGATGGAGGCCATACTGATGGGCCCGGGAGGCAGTCCCTTGTACATGTAGGTGTTATAGGGAGAGTCAAAACCGGTGTGTTTCTGGGTGACGCGGTGCGTGGTGAAATCGCGGGTAGCGAACACACAGGTAGGGTCGGCCTGCAGTTTCATGCCAATTCTGAGGCGGTTCAGATAAACACCTGCGATACGCGGTTTTTCATCATTGTTGTTGGTTTCCCTTTCGACAATAGATGCCACAGTATAAATTTCATTGGTGGACAGCCCCATTTGTGTAGCGCGCTGCTCCCTTCCGTTTTTGGCCCAGAACGAGTCGTGTTCTTTCACCATGCGGTCGAGGAAGCCCTTTGCATCGGTATTCCAGTATATTTCGTAGGTATTGGGGATAATAACTGAAATCAGCGATTCATGGGTCAGACTGTACTGCTCCAGGTACTTGTCGTTGTGGAACAAACGAATCAATGAAAGAGAGTCGGTCTCCAGAAACTGCGAGACCTTGCCGGCCACATCCTCCGGGAGACGCATGGTGGTGAGCACGAGTTTCACGGGCGCCTGCGCGCCACTGCGCAAATGCTGTATGAGTTGCTTGTTCGTCCAGCCAGGTTTTACTTCATAACGGCCGGCGCGCATCACATCCTTTTTATAGTTCATCTGGGCAGCGAGCCAGCGGAAGTTGGCCTCGTCGCGGATGAAACGGCCTTTTTTAAGTATTTTTACAACATCTTCAAAGGAAGATCCTGTTGGAATATAAACGTACGGATCAGTGATATCCGAAGCTACTGAAGGAACAAATGCCCCCTGGATCGGTTGCCAGGCAAAGAACCCGCCTGCGATAGCGAGCACAACAACCGCAACAATTACATTACGGCGCGTAAGAAATGAAAATTTCATGGTAAATAACTGAAACGGGGGTATCGTGAGGTACATGGAGGTGTCAGTGTTTCAGGTTCTTCGCAAAGAAACCGAGCAGGTCGCCGACGGTTTCCTTGAGATCCTTCCTGTTCACTACCAGATCTACAAATCCATTCTCAAGCAGAAATTCCGCAGTCTGGAATCCCTCTGGAAGGTCTCTTTTAATTGTTTCACGAATAACGCGCGGGCCGGCGAAGCCAATCAGCGCCTCCGGTTCGGCCAGGTTGATATCGCCCAGCATGGCAAAGGAGGCTGTAACACCACCGGTGGTCGGGTCGGTCATCAGCGAGAAATAGGGCAGCCCTGCCTTGGCCATGAGCGTAAGTTTGGCGCTCGTTTTGGCCATCTGCATGAGCGAAAACGCGCTTTCCATCATGCGTGCTCCGCCCGATTTGGAGATAATCATCAGGCCGGAACCCGACTCGAGGGCATGATCAATGGCCAGCGATATTTTTTCACCTACTACAGAGCCCATGGAACCTCCGATGAAACGGAAATCCATGGCCGCAACCACTAACGGGCGGCCGTTTACATTTCCGGCGCCGATAGAGAGCGCGTCGTTCAGGCCCGTTTTCTTGCGGGAATCCTCGAGGCGCTTGTCGTAAGGTTTGAGGTCTGTGAAATGCAGGAAGTCCACGGAAACAAGATCGTCGTGGAGGGTTACGTAATCCTGATCATCGAAAAGTATTTCAAAATACTCTTCAGAGCCGATTGGCGTATGCCAGTCACACTTCGGACATTTGTAGAAGTTGTCGCGCAGTTGCTTTGTAGTGGAGGTTTCCTTGCATTTTTTGCACTGAAACCACACGCCCTCAGGAACGTCTTTCTTGTACTTGGTAGCCGTGGTGATACCTTCGCGCAGTCTTTTGTACCAGCTCATATCGTTTTGTTGTTGAAATGCAGCGTGTATTCCGCAATTGGCGGCAAAGATAAATTACATATTTGTGCCATTCGGATATTTTTTACACGCTCCAGTATCCGAGGTATTTCAGGAACAGCTTTACCAGGTTTTCGGCATCTGAAATAGCCCTGTGGTGTTGCCCCGTGAACAGCATCTGCTCCATTTCCACCGCCTTTTTCAGTCCGGGAGCGCTTTTCATCCGCTTCATAAGCCGGTACTGCTCTTTCAGATTGACGTGACTGTCGGTCCACTCATGCTCCAGGCGGTGCAGACGGCAGTCGCTGGCAAACATCTTTTTGTCGAAACCTCCCCATGAACACAGCATATAGTCTTCCTCAAATACCCTGCCCCAGTCCTGGAACTCTTCGATTACATCGGGGAAATAACGTGCCCGGTTTACATCATCCTGCTCTATGCCGGTCAGCTGGCGACAGAAAGGCGACAGAATCGGATGAGCCAGCGGACGGATAAATCGGTTGAATTTACCGCGCACCTCTCCGTATTCGTTGATTTTATACGCACCGATCTCTATGGTTTCCTGCACATAGCCGGGTGGCTGGTTTTCCCAGCAGGTTGCTTCCA
>JBDLWO010000183.1:0-7084 GCA_039804245.1 Bacteroidota bacterium | reverse complement strand
GAGCATGTACGCCACATATTTGAGGAATTCGGATTTCACCATATTCCGGTGGCCGAGTCGGGAAAACTCGCTGGTATTGTTTCCTACAACGACTACCTGCGGGTACTGAGAAATCTGCTCCATGAGTCCCACGACCCGAAAGCGGTAACCAGGCTTTTGCAGGAAACACTGGTTGGTGATGTCATGACCAGCGAAGTGTATTCACTGCGTACAGACGATACGCTGGAGGCTGCCGTCAAACTGTTTCACGCACACCAGTTTCACGCACTGCCGGTTGTGGACGAAGCAGGGCATCTCACGGGTATTGTTACCACCAGTGATCTGATGAAGGTGCTGGAGGAAATTATTGCACCCGAAAAATCGTATAACGAATAATTCTGCCCGCGCGTACACCCGCCCGGGTCACAGTGACCCCGGGGCTTGTTCGTGATTTTCTGCTGATAGCAAAAGCAAGCGTATTTTTTGTCAGTTTTTACCTTTTTGAAGGTGCATAGCAGGAGTTGAGCAACTGAAAAAGGTAAAAATCAGCCTTTTTTACCTGGCGAGAGAATCCTGAGCAAGCACCCGGGCTGATAACCAGGTTTTCTCCCGTATTGCGCATATTTAATTACCTCAGACGGGAAACCGCCTGAATGATACCGAAACAGCTTACTACCTGCAAAATACTACTTTTCTTCGTCGAAATAAGAACGGATTTTTTCAGCGACCACCCTTCCTGCAATTGCTTCCAGATCCTCGCGTGAAGCATCGCGTACGCGGGCGGGCGAGCCAAATTGCTGGAGCAGTTTTTCGGCAGTCTTTTCGCCGATACCTGCTATTTCTGTGAGTTCGGTTCGCAGGAAGTTGCGGCTGCGCTGATTCCTGTGGAACGTGAGTCCAAAACGATGTGCTTCGTCGCGTGCCTGCTGAATGAGTTTCAGCGATTCTGACTTCTTGTTGATATGTGCCGGTACCGGATCGTCCGGGAAATATATTTCCTCGAGGCGTTTGGCGATACCCACTACTGTGACTTCATTTTCGATGCCGAGTGCACGGATACTCTTCATGGCGGCGCCGAGTTGTCCCTTGCCGCCGTCAATAATAATGAGCTGTGGCAGGCCGGCACCTTCAGTGATCAGGCGTTTGTATCGCCGGAAAACTACCTCCTCCATGGTAGCAAAATCATTGGGGCCTTCCACCGTTTTGACATTGAAGTGGCGGTAGTCGCGTTTGGAGGGTTTTGCATTTCTGAACACCACGCAACTGGAGACCGGGTTGGTTCCCTGCAGATTGGAGTTATCAAAACATTCAAGCCAGAGGGGCAGGCGATCCATGTTCAGGTCGGACTGCAGCGTGCGGAGGATACGTTCGGCAGCCGTTTGCTTGCCGGTAGCGTTGGCGGCCTGGCGTTTTTTCTGCAGGAGGTGATACTGTACATTCTTTTCGGACAGATCGAGCAGCTTCTTTTTATCGCCTATTTTGGGTACCGTGAACATCCATTCGGTGCTGACCGGAGCATCTTCAGGCGATGGGTCGAACGGGACGATAATTTCCTTCGTGATACTGTTGAACCGTTCGCGCAGGTGCTGAATCCCAAAAAGCAGAAGCGTTTCCCGATCTTCATCGAGATTTTTGGTCAGCGTGAGTGTGTAGGTATGAATAATCGCGCCGTTGATCACCTTCAGATAATTGACGATGGCCTCCTTGTCGTCGTCGGCGATAGAGAACACATCCACATCGCGGATAGCGGGATTTACGACCGTACTTTTGCCCTGATAGTCCTCGAACAGTGCGAGTTTTTCCTTGAGTGCATGCGCGTGTTCGAAGCGCATTTCTTCGGCGGCCCGCAGCATTTCCTCCTTCAGGTGCGCTTTGACTGCGGCGAAATTACCCTTCAGTATATTCTTGATCTGTTCAATTTTCCTGTTGTAGGCCTCTTCCGTTTCAAAAGCCACACAGGGTGCAGCGCAATTTTTGATATGATATTCGAGACAGGGTTTGAACTTCTTTTTGTCAATATTTTCGACCGACAGGAGCAGTGAGCATGTTCGGAGCTGAAACAGTTTCCGGATCAGTTCGGTGATTTGTTCCACCCTGAATTTCTGAAGGTAAGGGCCGAAATAAGTGGACCCATCGCGCACAGGCTTTCGGGAGAGGAACACGCGGGGGAAGCGCTCGGCCTTGACACAGATATAAATCAGGGGCGATTTCTCATCTTTGAGCATCACATTATAGCGAGGCTGATGCTTTTTGATGAGTGTATTTTCCAGCAAGAGTGCGTCGTATTCCGTTTCGACGATGGTGAATTCGATATGACTCGCGTTCCTGACAAGCGCTTTGGTTTTGGCCAGCTGGTATTTCTTGTCGCCGAAATAGGAGCTCAGCCTGTTTCTCAGATTTTTGGCTTTACCAACATAAAGAATTACCCCGTCCGTGTCCACGAACTTGTAAATACCCGGATCGGAGGGTATCGTCGGAGAGAATAATTTGAACTGTTCGTTCGTCATACTGTTTGAGATGCAAAGATAGTTCAAGTGCAACAGACTGGCTATCCCATACAATCCACTGCTGGCGATATTTCGCTGAAAAAGATGAATATGATGTTACTTCTTATTTATCCTTCGTCGAAATAACGCAATCAGCGCATCAAAAGCGCCTGAAATATCCCTCAAAAGCAGAGGTGCATCAAAATCGCCTTGGCAGTTTTCGCAAAATGCCGGAAATTGCTGCCGCTTAAACCAGTCGGGGTTGTCCGGCTGAAAGGCGAACATTTTCAGTACCAACAGTTTTAACAGCTCGTTCCTTCAGGGGAGCAACAATTCTTGAATTTTCAATCATGGGTGACATTTCGCAGCAGTACGACCCTGCCATTTTGAAACAGCTTCCTTCCATCGTTAAAGCCTATCAGCTTCCTGACAACAGAAAAGCCATTTTCCAGATACTGACTTCCTTTGTGCCTTTCGTGGCTATATGGGTAGCGATGTATTTTCTGGTGGATATCTCCTTCTGGTATGTGCTTCCACTGGCAGTTGTGAATGCATTTTTTCTTGTACGCATATTTATTATTCAGCACGACTGCGGCCACCAGTCGTTTACAGCCAATCGCCGTGCCAACGATGTGATTGGTCAGATATGCAGTATGCTCAGTTTTATCCCCTATCGCTACTGGGCCAAAAGCCATAATTTCCATCACGGGCACAATGGTATTCTGTGGGAGCATCGCGATATCGGCGACATTGACTTGCTCACAGTAAGCGAGTACAAGGCTCTGTCGCGCTGGCAAAAAATCAAGTATGTACTGTTCAGGAGTTTCCCGGTGTTATTCATCATCGGTCCGATCTGGTACATACTGGTGAACAACCGGGTACCACTCATTCAAATGAAGGGATGGGAACATGCACACAGAGCACTCTGGCTGAACAATATCGTGCTGGTATTGCTTTACACCGGTTTGGTCTGGACACTTGGGTTCGAGGCACTTTTGCTGGTACAACTGCCGATAGTGGCTGCATTTGGTATCATTGCTATCTGGTTCTTTTATGTACAGCACCAGCATGAAACTGCTTACAAGCAATGGAAAGACCGCTGGGATTACATTCAGGCAGCCGTCCAGGGCAGTACTTATTACAAATTACCCAAACTGTTCCACTGGCTCACCGGAAACATTGGCTATCACCACATACACCACCTGAATCCCCTGGTGCCCAATTACGAACTGGCACGTTGCCACCATGAGAACCCGATCATGGAGAAGGTAGCGAACAGCATTACGTTCACGGAGAGTCTGAAGTGTATTTTCAACAAACTATGGGATGAGGATCAGCAACGCATGATTTCTTTCCGTGAATATCGCCAGCGCTACAGTACCAAACAGGACTCAATCGGTGTTCGGTGAGAGAATCCTGAACAGGATGTTACTTGCCTTCCTTCGGATTCTTCATTGCTTTTTGTGCCGGTATCCTGTACCCGGCATATAAAAAGTGCGCCCAGACCGCGCAGATTATGCTGTTTGGACTGGTTGCAGTATATTCAATCCTCACGTTCTCCAGAAACCGTGTATGGACAACGGAAGATACCTTGTGGTCGGATGCTATCGAAAAAGGTCCTTCCGTACGTGCTTACAACAACCGTGGCGATTATTACTACCGGCAAAAAGAATACGACAAAGCCCTTTCAGATGCTGAAAAAGCGCTCAGACTTGAAAAAAAGGAAACCGGGCACTCTGCTGTGTCCGGCATCATTCGGACAGTTTTCCGCCGGAGACAAGACAATCTGAGTGTCGAGGCAGTCGATCCAGGGTGCCAGGCCTTTCTTTGAACAGCCACTTTCCCGATTTATCAGTCCCCGGCAAAAACGAACAACTCATGGGTAATATCTTCGGGTTCTGAAAGTATCAAAATCGGTAAGTATATCCTGCCACACCGGCGTCTATCTAAGGCAGAAAATTCGGGCTTTTGCAATTTTTTTCAAAAATTCCGAAAAAACACTTGCAAGAAAAAACAAGTTGTTTTATTTTTGTATTGAAATTCAAAACAAAAGCTATTCAACAGCTGCGTTTTGACATCGGGAATGTGTTTCACGAAAACATAATCAGTATGGATCTTCAGGTTTTTGAAAGCAAAAAAGGGACGAAAGTGGTGACGGCATCCGGGCTTCACACAGCCCTCAAACTGCCCGCAAGGCAATACAGTACCCAGGTACGCCGCTGGATCAGGGATATCTACGAGTTTACCGATGGAATGCGCAAGCCACAGCCATACAGAGATTACGCGAAGAGGCCCCGTCCGGGCGAACCAATTGAAGATTTCTTTATCACGCTGGAACTTGCCAAACTGATAGCCCTGCGCACCAACAGCAAGCAGAAACTGAAATATGCCCGTCTGCTTGATATGATAGCGGGGAACGGACAACTCAAACTTTTTGGTCAGGCGGCTGCCTGACAAGTGCCTCTCGATATCATTAAGGACTGTTTCACTGAAAAATCAGTGTATTCCCGTATATTTGTCCAGTCACACCACCCTTTTAACAAGAGTGCGCCCCCTGTTATTGTAACGTGGCCGCTCCCAACTGTTTTTCGATGAAACTCAAACTGTTTCTTCCGTTTTTCCTGTTGCTCACCATCCGGGCTGCAGCACAGCAGGATTGCCACATCTATGATCTGACAGCCAATGTTGTTGAATTTGATGACAGTACTTGTCAATTCTATGTAAAGCTGAATTTTTTACACTCTGGCAACTCTGATTTTTACAAGGTATCGGGCAATGGCGTCAGCTATGGTACGCATACATACGCAGAGGTACCGCTGATTCTCGGGCCATTCCAGGCAGGAAGTGTACCGACAACCTTCGAGTTTGCAGTGAAGGACTCCCTGTACCAGGACTGTTTTGATGTTGCGGGGCTTGTTGCAGCACCATGCGGGGGGCATTCATGCTCAATCACCAATCTGCACGCTGAAGTAGCGGGTGACTGCAACCCGGCCACAGGAACGTATCCCCTTGTGGTCAATTTCACGCCTGTCAACCCGGGTAACGGATTCTTCAATGTGGGTACTACCAGCCAGTTTATCGGCACATTCCCCCTCAGCCAGTTACCGTTGACAATCCCCAACTTCCCGGCCAGCGGAAATCCGTATGATGTATTAAAGGTTTGTATCAACGATCACCCGGATTGCTGTGCGGTGACCGAGTTCATGGCGCCTCCATGCAATGAGGAACCATGCGAGATTACCGCCGTACAGGTGGAAACCGGCGACTGTAACGGGGACAGTACCTATCATCTGTGGGTCAATTTCCAGGTAGTAAATCCACCTTCATCGCAGTTTTCGCTGTGGGGCAACGGTATTTTCATTGGAAATTACAACCTGAATCAGTTGCCGTTGCATATTCCGGACTTCAACTGGGATGGTCAGGGCCCCAATGATTTCATCAAGATATGTATGACTGGAAGCAATACAGGTGTTACCAACTGCTGCAAATTTCGTGAGTTTGCAATTCCCGATTGTCTGCTGAACCCCTCAGAGCCATGCAATATCTACGATGTCAATGCCATTCGTACAGCCTGTCTTTGCGGACAATTCTTTGTGGCAGTCACCTTCGGGTACAAGAATCCGGGTACAGGCGGTTTTGATATTGTAGGTAGTGGAATCAATTTTGGCAATTTTCCGTACAGTACCCCGCAGCCCATTCTGTTGGGTCCACTTCAGGGCAACGGCACTACCTATTACGAGTTTGTGGTACGCGACCATCAGAATCCTGCCTGCCGCGACTATGATGAAATGGGGGGGGTGGAATGCGAAACACCGGTCTCGGATCCTTCAACGGGCCATAATATGCTTATTTCCCCGAATCCTGCCGCCGATTGGATCAGCGTGGCAGTTACATCGGACCAGCACAGTATTTCCGGACAGGCAACAGCGGCAGTGTATCAGTCAGATGGCAGGCTGGTCAGGGAGATGACTATATCAGATATGAGTAATTTCCGCCTGCAGGTATCGGACCTCGCTTCAGGGGTGTACAGATTGTCGGTAACCGGGGCTTCAGGCCGCTACGAGAGCAACTTCACGAAGCAGTAACTGCGGTAAAATTACTGCCTGACAAAGCGGCTTCGATAGAGCGGCCGGCCCTCTCTGTCGAGTGCGTGCAATATATACAGCCCGGCTGGCAGTCCGTCAACACGGATCTGGCCGGGCTGTGCTGTTTCTGAAATACTGTGAGACAGATATTCTCTGCCGGAAATATCATAAATCATGACAGTATGAACGATCTCATCAGGGGTGGCGGGTAAGTTCAGCACATAGGTTACAGGATTGGGGAATAAAGGCCTTTCTGTGGTCTGAACCTGTCTTGTTGAAGACACTGCGCATCCCGGCTGATTGATCATATTCTGGTAGTACATATAACTGAACCCCTTCATTCTCGCCTTCTGGCCAGGAGTGATAATATTGCCGCAATCCAGTCCGCTGTAATTCATGATGTTTTCTACTGGTTCGCGGGTACTGCATTCGGCAAAAGCGTTGCAGGAAAGATCGTTGGGTATGCTGTTGGGGTGCGGTTCTGTATCACATACGCGGTCACCCTCAGTGGAACAGTCTGTTTCAAAGCATGTT
>JBDLWO010000182.1:0-3167 GCA_039804245.1 Bacteroidota bacterium | reverse complement strand
TTCGCGGGTACTGCATTCGGCAAAAGCGTTGCAGGAAAGATCGTTGGGTATGCTGTTGGGGTGCGGTTCTGTATCACATACGCGGTCACCCTCAGTGGAACAGTCTGTTTCAAAGCATGTTCCACCCTGGAAGGTGTGCAACAGGCCAAGGAAATGACCAGTTTCATGCGAAATAAGACGGCCGTATTTGTTGAAAATATCAAAACCCAGTGTGCCGTCCACATCGCAGCCAACGTGACGGAAGACCATGTAAATACCTCCGTAGCCCTGCTGAAAGACCGCAGTCTGCGCATTGAATCCGCCGCCGCCGCTTGTAGTTCCTGTGAATGTTTCCAGCCTGTGTGTAATCCAGATATTGATGTAGCGATCCTGTGGCCAGTGACTGAGGTCGGCGAGTTGTCTGAAATTACCGTCTGTTCCCGTTTTAAAATTGAATCCCTCGGTAGCATATCCGGGGAAACCGCTCGCATCTATCCTGTTTATTCCGCTGGTGACAGATCCGTCGGGTGCCGTACAGGCGAGTCTGAAAAAAAACTCGGAGTTGGTGCCATTGGGAGCAATAGCAATGCTGTCATGAATGGGCCAGGCGCCGTAGTCTCGGTTGAGGCTGAGAATAGCACTTTTTACCTGTTCATCGGTAATATTGGAACCTGTACCCACCGACTGCCCGAGGTGTAAAATATGGAAAACGACATCAAAAGTGTCAGTACCCGTTTCAGAATAAACGCCGGCCACTGCAGAACTGATCTGACCGATACCAGTCACAGCACAGAGGTTTTCGGGGGCCTGCCCATACGCACGCAAGCCGGACAGAATCCCGGGAATTAACAGGTACGCAAGTCTGAGGAAAACTGTGTTAAATATCCTCGCCGGACATTTCCTTTCCATATCTTTCCATGTTTGAATGTGTAAATTATGTTACCATTCCTCCTTGGATATTTCAGACGGCCGCAGGTTTAAAGAAACGAACTATTTTTTTCAGGGCCTCTTTTTTATGGTACAACCGATGGCGCGGGTATAGTTTTGTGCAGGTAGTTCGCCCCGGAGCACAGCATCAATAGCTTCTTCCGCATACCGTCTTTGAGCAGCGGTTGGCACTTCCGGGTTGTCGTCAATAGCTCCGATGTAGCGTACCTTGAGTTTTGAGTCCAGCAGATACACGTGTGGAGTTCTGGAAGCGCCAAATTTGGGGAATACCTTTTGATCTTCGTCAAAAAGATAGGCAAAGGGGTATTTTTTCTGTTTGGCGCGCTTCTTCATTTCATCAAAGCTGTCTTCCGGGACTACCGACGGGCTATTGGGATTGATAGCTATGACAGGCACACCCAGCGGCGCGTATTTACGGTGCAGGTCAATGATACGCTGTTCATACAACTGGGCGTAAGGGCAGTGATTGCAGGTAAAAACAATGAGAAAACCTTTCGGATCCTTGTAATCAGCGAGTGAGACAAAGCGGCCATCAACGTTCATCAGCCGGAAGTCTTCGGCTACATCGCCGAAAACATAACCTGCAGGGGACTGGGCGGGTGTAGCGCTGATGAAAAGTAGTGTGGACAGGAGGAATGTAAATTGAAAGATGGGAGCGATTAACTTCATGACTAAATGGATATTAAAAGTGGAAAACGATTTTCAGCCTTCAATTATTGCCCGGCGAGTTTACTCCCGCAGGTTACAGGACTCCTGAATCGGGGCGTATCTGCTTTCAGCGAGTCAACAACCTTCTTCAATTCTTCCACAGAACTGAAAGCGCCGGTTATAAAAATACGCTGTTTCCCATTTAAAACCAATGTTGCCGGCAAAGCTCCGTCCCACAGATCGTCGAACATGGGAATCCACGTGTCCACATCCTGATCTGCAAGCAAAACCACATCTGATTCAAGCGAATTGCTTTTCAGGAAGGGAATGAACCTGCGTTCAAGCTGACTTTTGAAATCCAGACTGACCAGAATTATTTTCAAATCCTGATCGTCATACATTCTGTTCAATTCCTCGAAGATGGGGAGCTCCTCCACACAGGGCTTGCACCAGGTAGCCCAGAAATTAATGACTACAGTCGCGTCTTTTTCCCGTTCTATATAGGATCGCAACTGATCAACGGAGTCGAAGACCACATAGTTCTGAGCTATGGAGTCCGGGGTGGTGAGAGCAAGGATGGCGATGATTAGACAAATCGGTCGAAACCTCATTGGGATGACAGGCTTCATGTTTGAAAGTTATTAAAGAAAACAAATTAAAAGGCAAACGGACCGGGCAACCGGAGCGACATAATCCGATTGGCTTCAAAACCCGATTCGGGCCATTGCAAAAAAAAATCCGCTGGAATTATCATCCAACGGATTTTTTACAGCTAAAACTGTGCCAAAATTCAAATCAGGCTTCCACGCTCTCCGGATGAGCGATGGTATGATCCACCAGTACCCGGCCACAGTGTTCGCAGGCAATGATACGCTTGTGGACACCTATTTCCAGTTTGATTTGTGGTGGTACGCGGTTGAAGCAGCCTCCGCATGAATTGCGGTCAACAGTAGCTACCGCAATACCATTGCGGTAAGTGCGGCGCGTTTTGTCATAGGCATTCAGGAGTCTCTCTTCGATACCCTGACGTGCTTTGTCACTGTGGGACCGGAGCCTCGACTCTTCTGCTTCGGTTTTTTCGATAATACTCTGGAGCTCAATCTTTTTGGCTTCCAGCTCTTTTTGCTTCGCTTCAAATTTGGCCTCGGCGATATTCAGTGTTTCCTTTTTGCTCTCGAGCGCAGCCTTGGCTTCTCTTACGCGTTTTTCAGACAACTGAATATCCAGTTTGGCAAGTTCAATTTCCTTCTGGAGCGCTTCATATTCGCGGTTGTTTTTTACCTCTTCCAACTGCTTCTGATAACGCTTGATATTGGCATCTGCCTCTTTCGCAGTGGTCTGCATTTTGGCAATATCCTGTTCGCTCTCCTTGAAGGTTACTTTCAGCTTCTTGATACGCGTGTCAAGGCCCGCCACCTCATCTTCGAGGTCGGCAACCTCCATCGGGAGTTCGCCTTTCAGAATCTGGAGCTCATCTATCTGCGAATCAATCTGCTGGAGATTCCACAGTCTGGTGAGTTTGTCGGCAATGGATATTTCTACTGACATGCTTGAGATGGTGTGTTGTAAAAAGTATTTGGATGCCCGAAACG
>JBDLWO010000181.1:0-5507 GCA_039804245.1 Bacteroidota bacterium | reverse complement strand
TACCCACTTTGACAATACCACCCGACCAAAGCATCGGGTTGCGATCCACGAAGAACTCCCAGGATTTGTGGTTGAACAAGTTACCGGCCAGATCCTGGATATTGTCCACCTCCACGCGCAGAATTTTGTTCTCAATGAATTTGTTGGGAACATTGGGCACAATAACGATCTTGTCGCCGCTGCACGTGATGACAGCGTCAATCAGATTACCTGTTTCTGTATCGTACAGGCCCACATTATTATTATTGAAGAAATCAGCCTGGATGATCTGATCGCAGCGGATGGGCTCATTGAAAGTGATACTGATCTCGTCGGCGGCACTCAACACACCATCGGCGGGTTCAGGTGTACCAACGATTTCCGGAGCTGTACGTTCAATTTTACCCTTCACCACCTTGGAAATACCAGGGTTTTGTGCGCCAAAGCACTGGGATACGGTGCGGATTTCATATAGCCCATCCTGCAGGCCCTGGGTATTCCACGGAACGATCGTGAATACAGGTCCGAGGTCGGCTTTCGGAATTTCGGCGATATTGATCCATGAGCCGTCGCCCTGCGAGCGGCGGTACTGCACGCGCATCAGTTCAAGGTCAGAGTCATTGACATCATACTGGGCAACCGTGATATTCAGCGTATTACCACCGGAAGGCAATAAAACCCAGTCCTGCAGCGGGAAAGTAGTTTCCACCATACTGCATGGTTCGAGGAAATAGACATCGAATTCCAGCTCCTCGTTGAAACCGGCAGGAGGATCAATGCCAAGCGCATCGGCGCGTTCCACTTCGCAGTCGGAGAAATAACCGACCAGCAAGTTTTCATACGTGAAGGCGACAGGGCCGCGTGCTACCGTCATCGTTACTTCAATACTTTGACCGAAAGGAACGCCCACATTCAGGGTGGGTTGTCCGTTGAAACGGATAACTGCCCCATCAGGGTTGTTTTCCTGCAGACCTTCGAGGGAGTAGAATTTGGTTTCTTCCGACTGGCTGGTATTGCCCAGATACAATTTGAACACCGCTACATCATTCATGGGCACATTGACCGCTACCTGCTTGTCTGCGGCGAGGTCAACGCCCTGACGCGGCTGTGTATTGGGCTCGTGCGGGCACTGCGACTGGCCACTCACCAGATCGAACACAGGGGTACCGTAGGCCTTGTCCTTCTTGACATTGATTGTGAAATTGTCGCCAATGTCATCGTCAGACAATGAGAAACCGACCGTTCTGGATTGTGTTTGCGTATTGGTAATACTTTCATTTTGGGTTGTTGTGAATCCTAATGTGATACCGGCACCCAGACCGATACCATTCACTTCCACACCATACTCCTGCGCGAAAGAAGTACTGAATTCTACCTCCCACTCATTAGTAACTGATTTGGTGACCTCAGTGCTTTCGGACTCCTCGTAAACTATTCCTGCATCGAATGACAGATTTTTGGAAAAGACCGCTTCACTTTTCAGTTTGTTATTCAGATCAATAATTCCCTGCCAGCGGTCGGCGCTCTTTTGGTCTCCAATAGTGATCAAATTCGGGATTACTACATTTTTAATCTGATATTCAGAATAAATAAACGTGGTAGCAAACCCATTGGGGAACACATAAAGGCCCTTGTTGAGATAGTAGCTGCAGTCCGCTGTATCCCAGAGCAACTCATCGGTAATACCGAAAATATAGTTGATAGCGCCACCCATATACACATCGCCGCCCATCCGGCTGCCTACAATCAGATCGTTATCGCCCGTAGAAATCACCTGATTGGTGGTAATACAGGTCTCTGACTCATTGGTAGTCAGGTTGGTGTAGCTGGTGGACGTGGACAGCGTGAAGTCAGCAGTGGTCTCGATTTCCAGTTCCACTTCGGCGCCCAGGCCGATGCTGGTAGTCAGATCGGCGCCAAGAGAAAGAGAGACCTCCGCATCCAGTGACCCTCCGTAAGACGCCGAGTAAGACCATGACTGGCAGGTAGTTTCTCCCTTCTCCATAAATGCGGTACTCGCATCTCCGGGCGGATCACGCAGGATAAGCGTAGGAATTGACGGTGAAGTGGATGCAAAAGTACTCTGTCGCGGGCGTTTGCCGAGTACCACCGTATTCTGGGCAGCCGTGGCGAGTTCATCATGCGCCTCCGCCGTCACTTGCAGGGTTTTCAGGTATGGGCTTACAATATTGGGGCCACCGGCTTTGAACTTGTATTTGAACTGCCCGCCCGTCATCAGGGTGTCGAATTGCGATAAATCAGCGATACCGTTGTTGATTTTCAGCATGGCAGTATCGAGGTAACAGCGTCCACCGTCGTACGATTCATAAACCTTGATCGTCACCTGTTCCGTGCTGGTCTGATTAAGCATGGGCATTCCACAATCGTTCGTTGTGAGAGGCGACATTTCCACCTCAGGCGGTGCCAGATAAATGAAGTCAACCGTATCATTCTGCGTTCTCAGATCAACCGTATAGCCACCCTTATTCTGAAAATAGGTATAAATCACCGGATTGGAATGCTCAACCACGGCCACGGTAAGTGAATCAGGTGGCAAACCTTCGAACTTGAACTTACCATTCGGGTTCTCCAGCTGAAGCACTTTCTCATAGCAACCGTTTAATGTGGCCACTTTTACCTTTACAATGGCCCCTCCGGGAATAATGGACTTGCGGCAGGTTTCGTTACCTGCCAGTTGCCCCTCGATCGTGCGTTTCGTCTGATTTCTGAACAGGATACCGGAAACGGGCGTCGACAAACTTTCCAGGTCCCAGAAGGCCGGATAGAAATTATGGTCTTCGTACTTGGGCGACAGCCGTACGCTGGCGCCCGGTTCAAAGTCAACCGAAAATTTGCCGTCTTCATCCGTGTAGATCTGCGGCACATTTGATTTCCCGTTCACAAGGATTTCCACCTTTTTCTGGAAACAGTTGGTATTTTCAAACCGTACATAACCACTCACCGGGATAGTACTCTGATCGGTAAAGTCCACCTGATCGGTGCTGGTATTGCTCGGATTCAGGCTCACCAGACGTGCGGCAGGTGTGAACTCATGCGGCAGAATACTGGTAATTGCTGCCACAGTACTCCAAAGAGCGCCCTGAACAATTCCCGTACCAGTCAGTTCGGTACCCATATCCTTCAGCGACTCTCCGGCACCTTCATTCAGGTTGAAATAAACCCGCAGGGCGGGGTTGGATTCACTGGTTCCGATATTGGCATACGTCTGGATATCAGGCAAGGAGAGTAAACCCCTGAAAAAAGCTACCTCATCAATCAGACCGGTGAAGTAGTCTGCATGACCGGCGCCATTGGCACGGGCGCCCAATTTCCACGCACCTTCGCTCTCTGCCCAACCCGTCGCAGAGAATGATTTTTCTGCAAGGAGATTTCCATCGAGATACGACGTGGCATACACGGTACTTCCATTCCGCAAAAATGTGAGTGCCAGGTGATGAAAGCCCATACTCAACGTACCGAGTGGTTCTGCAGTTCCATTTACCACAAGCTCGAGTACACCGGAGTTGAGACACAGCATGAAAGGACTACCACTTCCATCACGCTGGCTCAGAATCACCTGTTTTCCGCTGAAGTCAAATGCTTTGAACGTGACCGTAACGGAGGCCGTATCAGTCAGTTTGAAGTTGGTCAGGTCGGCATAATTCTCATTGGCTGCGTTGAATTCCAGCGACTGGTTGAAGTAGAAGTTCTTGTAAGCCTTTGCTGTGAAAGTGCCGCCGGCGCCGTAGTTGACGCCCTCAATTTTATAGAAACCGGTTTCATCGGTAATCCCTGCATTTACCACAGCAGGTTTATCGCTCGTCCAGGCAGCACCACAATAGTACAACTTGTTCTTGTTGACGGAAATATTAAATGCCTTGCTGCCCACACCTTCGTCAAATTTCCAGTACGACACCAGTCCGGGTGTTTCCGCACTGGCCGTCTGGTTCATCAGCATTTGCAGTTCTGTTTGCGGAAGCTGACGATTAAAGAAACGGAGTTCGTCCAGTTTGCCATGGTACCGCGCATTGTCATCGCCATTCTGACCCAGAAACAGCGGAACCGTGCCGCGTTCGATAGTGGTGACGGCTGTTTCAATGAGTTCGCCATCCACGTACAAAAGCACGGAAGAGCCGTTATATGAAGCAGCAACATAATGCCATTCATCAGCTGTTGCAGCAGGGAACAGATAATCAAGTGTGGTTGATTGCCCGGATCCCTTGCCGATACCGAAACGAACCCCTTTGCCCGACGCGGCAGGCAGGGTATGCAGCCACCAGTTTTGAGATGATACACTGCCGAAATCGAAAATAGCTGCTCCATCATTGCCATCATCGAGTTTTACCCAGCATGAAACAGTAAACTGCTCAGTGGGAAAAACCTCGCTGTATTCGGCAAATGCCATACCGTTGCCATCAAAACTGACAGCGGCGCCGAAAGTGGGTTCCAGTTTCACGATGGCACCTGGTACCGGATTGTTACTGAAAGTTTTAACCTGGCCAGTGATGCTGCCATTCGGATTCAGAAAACCTAAAGATCCTCCCCTGAATCCTTCGCCGAAGGAATTCACACCGGAGACCTCATAGGTATAAAACTTGCCGGCCAACACGTTGAAATCAATGAACGAGAAGGTTTCACCGTCCACAGTGGCAAGCAAGGCGCCATTTCTGTAAATTTTATAGGAATTCGCAGCGGGCGAGAGCGGATCGGGCGTCCAGTCAAGCTGTATCCTGTCTTCCAGATCGCCTTCGCTGGCTATTACAACAGGTGCAGCCGGTGGCAACTGCAATACAGACCAAAAGCCGGTACCCACGGTATAATCCACATTGAGCGTCGCTCCGACTATAGCCTGACCAGCAGTCATGTTTACCCGGAGCTGATCCGAGTTGTATGCTCCAGTGGTACCGCCATAACTGAAAAAAGCCTGACCAGTCAGGTAGTCATCATCGGTATAGGTACTGCAGTTCGGACTGTTCTGCGCCAGTAATATACCGTGACCGCACAGCACCAGCAGCGCTGTGTATAAGAGGATGTGTATTCTTTTCACAGGTAAACTTCATTTTCAGATGAAATAAATCGGAAATAACTGTACGCAAGCTCAACGTTTCGAGCTGCTGGCTTCCAGAAGTGCTTCCAGTTTGGCCAAACGTCCGTTCATTATTTCATTTGTACGCTGCATCTCACCGAGAACACGGTTCAACTCGGCTGTCCCGGTTTCATTGGCACGCTTCAGTTCGGCATTCTCTGCCCGGAGCTGCTCCAGTTGGCGAGCCAGCTCCTGTGTGGCAGAAACGTTCAGCGTATGAATTTTATCATAGTCCACCTGGCGGAAATCATTTACCTCTTTGCCATATACAAATACTTTACTGGCATCATTGAAGGCAGAATTCCAGTCTTTTACCGTAAATGAAGAATCTTCTGTTCCGATTACCTCGTATTCCTTCTGATCTCCACCGTCCTGGAAAATACGCACACGGTCGCCGGTTGACAAGCTGTGCCCGGCCGACATACTGAAGGTGGCTGCATCG
>JBDLWO010000180.1:0-8765 GCA_039804245.1 Bacteroidota bacterium | reverse complement strand
ACTGGTTCCCTGATTTGAATGCTCCGGATATCGAATACAGGGGAATGCCCCAATACGCCGCAGCACTACTGCTGTCCCACCTTTTATGCGCAGTTGTTCCTTTTGTCGGAAGGGGAAGTATTCGCGATTTCTGGGTGTTCAACCGAACACTGCTCACCAATATCATTTCAGGTGCTGTTTTTTCGGCAGTTCTTTTCATCGGTCTGTGCCTCGCACTTTTGTCCGTGAATGAATTGTTCGATCTTCACCTTGATCCCCGCATATACGCCCGACTGTTTGTGTTCGTAGTGGGTATGTTCAACACCGTTTACTTCCTTTTCCATTTCCCCGAAAATTATAACTCTGTAGAAGCCGAAACCAGCTACCATGCGATACTGGTAAATTTGTGCAGATATATCCTCGTACCTGTTGTCGTATTGTACTTTGTCATTCTGTACGCCTATGCATTCAAAATAGTAGTCAATCAGGAATTACCCAGAGGTTGGGTCAGTTCACTGATACTCGGGTTTTCAGTAGCTGGCATTTTCACCTATCTGCTGAATTACTACCTGAACAAGGACCAAAGTACTGCCCTCACACGTCTTTTTCACCAGTGGTTCTGGCCGGTTCTGCTGCCCATGACTGTGCTGTTGTTTATCGCTGTCAACAGACGAACAAGTGATTACGGCTTCACAGAGGCCCGCTTTCTGGTTGCTCACCTCGGCGTTTGGCTCTCGGTCAGTTGCCTCTACTTCATCATCTCGAAAAAAGATGATATCCGGTTCATTCCCGGCAGTCTGGTAATCTTCGGCCTGCTCTGGATTCCCGGGGCGGGTTTATTTTCAGACTACAGCCAGAAATCACGCCTGCTCCATGCCCTGCAGACGTCGGGCAGAATGGAAAATGGAATGATCCGGCCCGCTCTTACCCCTGTTGACAGCACAACTCTTGGCCAGCTCAGAGGTGCCGTGGAATACTTCACAGAGAGAGGCAATCTGAAAATACTCGACCCGGTACTTCCCATGCCCGCCGACAGTATTACACAGGGCGGTGGCGCCGGAAGATTCCTGAAGTGGCTCGGAAGTCCCGAACAGGAAGCATTCAGGAGTGATATTGTCAATTTTTATCTCGGTGGTGGGCCTCCATCGGTAGATGTGCGGGGATACAGCCATCTGACTTTTGTCAACCTTGAAGAGCCTTATGACGCGTGCTCCGATACCTCCGCCCTGCACAACTGTTTTACCCTGAACCAAAGCAAAGACTTCATTTTGTGGAAAAAACCGGTGAATGGCACCCATACCATCGTGGATTCTTTCAGTCTTGCACCCCTCATGAATCAATGGAACAGCCTGTACCGACAGGATGACAAGGATGAAATTGAACTGGAAAACCGTCGTGTCACACTCAAAGGAAGCCAAAAACAAATTGGCGTGCTGGTCACGAACGCCATGCTGGCGAAAGGTGATTCACTTGTTCTCGACAGCGGACAATTATATCTGATGTTCAACAATAATTGACATTTCAGAAAAAATGCATAACTTCGGGGGAAAAATCAGACGATGACCCCTGCAAGACTGAAAGGAAATACAGGTGAGGAAGCTGCCCTTTCATTCCTTGAAAGTAAAGGATGGAAAATTGCAGCACGAAACTGGCGCTGGAAGTACGGTGAACTTGACATTATTGCCTGGGATACCGACAACACGCTCGTCTTCGTTGAAGTCAAAACCAGGAGTAACGATTATTTTGGCGGCCCTGAAGCCGCCATGAACATCCGGAAGAGGAACCGGATTATCCGTTCGGCAGCAGCCTACATGCAAACAATTGGCTATGAGTGGAAAATCCGGTTCGATCTTGTCTCCGTTATTCACAGTAATGACGAACTGAAACAGATCCGTCATATCGAGGACGCCTTTTTTTATTGATCCGAAAACAACTGAACATGAGATATACTGCAACCCTGTTTGTACTCTGCCTGACCCAGGCCCTGTTTGCCCAGGATTTGAACACGTCTTTCAGATCAAAAATGACATTTCCGGGGCAGACACTGGCCAACGTATGGGGTTACACCTCCCGTTCCGGTCATGAATATGCCCTGCTGGGAGGCGCTAAAGGCCTGATCATAGTTGACATAACCGATCCGGATATCCCGGTGCAGATCACGCAGATACCCGGCCCCAATAACCTTTGGAAGGAAATCAAGACCTACTCGAATTACGCCTATATTACCAGTGAAGGCGGGTCCGGTATTCAGATCGTCAATCTCAAAAACCTGCCTTCCTCCAACCTGCCCTATCATTATTACCGGGGCGACGGTCAAATACTGAATCAGCTGAACAGAATTCATGCCCTGCATATTGACACCAACAAAGGCTTTCTTTATGCCTGGGGGGGAGACCTTTTTGGAGGTGGAGCCAAAATATTCGACCTGAAACAGGACCCCTACAATCCTGTTTATGTGGGCAAATACGACCAGTTGGGGTATATCCACGATGGTTATGTGGATAATGATACCATGTACTCCGGACATATTTACGCCGGACAATTTGCTGTGGTAAACATGGCTGACAAAAGTGCTCCGGAGCTGATTGCCACCCAGGGAACACCCAACGCATTTACCCACAACACCTGGCTGACAGACGACAAAAAAACGCTGCTGACCACCGACGAAGTGTCCAATTCATTTCTCGCTGCCTTTGATGTAAGCGACCCGACTGACATTATTCTGCTCGACAAAATCCAGAGCAATCCGGGATCAAACAGTATTGTTCATAATACCTATTCGTACAAAAACTGGGCAGTCACATCCTGGTACAAGGACGGTTTTACCATTGTGGATATAACCCGGCCGGATAACCTGGTGCAGGTAGGCAATTTCGACACCTACCCTACCAACGGAAGCGGATTTGACGGCTGCTGGGGTGTTTATCCGTATTTCCCGTCGGGTACCATCGTTGCATCCAACATCAATGCACTGAATACAGGGGATGGAGAGGTATTTTTCGTCACTCCCGAGTACAGGCGCGCGTGCTATCTGGAAGGAAAAATAACAGATGGCCTGTCGGGCCTTCCTGTCGGCAATGTAAAAGTGGAAATATCCAGACCCGGATCAATGGTTCAGGAGTTCAGCAGCACAAACGGCGTTTTCAAAATGGGACAGGCTGCTGCCGGTTACCACAAGGTCAGGGTAAGCAAACCGGGATATCAGCCATTTGAGTCTGAAGCACTGATGACAGAGGGGGAGGTAATTACCCTGAATATAGCACTTTTCCCTGTTGGAAACCTGACTGTGTCGGGAAAAGTGATTAATGCTTCGGATAACCTGCCGGTGGCAGGCGCTGCTGTAAGACTTTTCGGACAACAGACGGAATCGTCCACGCTGACCGACCTGGATGGATATTTTGTTTTCAACGGAGTTGATCCGGGCATATATTCTGTCTTTGCGAGTGCCGATGACCAGGGAGTGGCTTCACTGGAGTCGCAACTGTTCACCGACAATCAGGATCTGACGCTGATGATGTTTCAACAGTATCACAAATCGCCTGAAAAAAGCATCTGTGGCTCAGTGTGTAACATCAGTTTTGCCAAAAATCCCTTTACTGATTTCACTGAAATCGGGTACTCCGGCGCAGCGCAGGGAGCCATACTTTCGGTTATGGATATGAATGGCGTGGAAGTAGCCAGATATGAACTTGCAGAGCAGGATGGTACTGTCAGAATGGGAGATCAGCTACCCGCCGGAGTGTATTTCGTCCGTATTCCGGGCAACGATATCAACTCCTCAACAATTACAAAACTTGTCAAGACCTATTAATGCTCAAAATCGGATTGCTCGGGTACGGCAAAATGGGGAAAGCCATAGAAATGCTGTCCAATCAGTATGGTGCAGAGATAGTATGGCGCATTAACAGGGACAATCTTGCAGATCGTGAGCCTCAACTGCTTCGCCGGGCCGATGTGATTATCGAGTTCAGCAGACCGGAGGCGGCTTTCGACAATGTGATGGCGTGTCTGAAGGCGGGCGTACCGGTTGTTTGCGGCACTACAGGCTGGGGCAGTAATCTCCCGGAGGCAGAGAAGACTTGTACTGAGCTGAATGGCGCCATGATCTGGGCTTCCAATTTCAGTATTGGCGTAAATCTCTTTTTTGCTGTGAACAGGAGACTTTCAGAACTGATGTCAACCCGTCCCGAGTACTCGCCTTCCATCACCGAAATACACCATATACACAAGCTCGACGCTCCCAGCGGAACCGCTATCACGCTGGCTCAGGACCTTGAGCGGTACAGTAACCGATTTGAAGGACATTATCTCGAAGAAAGTTCCACGCCTTTCATGGAGAATCGGGTTCCGATTACTGCCATCAGGGAGGGAGAAGTTCCCGGGACACATATAATAAGGTGGCACAGTACCGCTGATGAAATTATCATCGAACACAAAGCCCACTCCCGAACGGGTTTTGCGGGGGGGGCACTCGCAGCGGCCAAATGGCTTCATGGCAAAAAGGGCGTATTCAGTATGGCCGACGTGCTGGGTATATAAAAAGGTTAATTCCTGAAAAAAAAGTACCTTTGCGCCCGTTTTCGGCTCAACACATTCTGAAAGCCGACAAGCTACTCTTTTCATTAAAAAAAGCGGGGTATTTCATGCCTACCAAAATCAAAGCTGCCATTACCGGAGTATATGGCTGGGTTCCTGAAACCAAACTGACCAATGCCGATCTCGAGAAAATGGTGGAAACGAGCGATGAATGGATCGTTTCCAGAACCGGCATCCGGGAGAGAAGAATACTACGGACTCCCAACTGGGCTACATCCGATATGGCTGCCGAGGCAGTAAAGGGATTACTTGAGAAAACAGGGGTTAAACCGGGAGAAATTGATCTTCTCATCGTGGCCACGGTAACTGGTGACATGGTTTTCCCGGACACTGCCAATACCGTTTGCGACAAAATAGGCGCAAAAAACGCCTTCGGTTACGATATTAATGCAGCCTGTTCAGGGTTCCTGTACGCACTTTCCACTGGTGCGCAGTTTATACAAAACGGTACTTACCAAAAAGTGGTAGTAGTTGGTGCAGACATGATGTCTTCAATCATAGACTACACCGACAGAAACACCTGTGTGATCTTCGGGGATGGCGCTGGTGCCGTACTGCTGGAGCAGAACAAGGAAGGCAATGGTATCCAGGATTTTATTCTGCGTGGCGATGGCTCCGGTCGCGAATTACTGAACATGAAGGGGGGGGGCTCCCTCAATCCGGCAACCATTGAAACTGTCACCAACCGGTTGCACTATGCCTGGCAGGACGGCAAAAAAGTGTTTGTACATGCAGTAAAAGGTATGACAGGCACCTGTGAGGAAGTCATGCGCCGCAACCACCTCACCATAGACGATGTCAACTGGGTGGTACCCCACCAGGCCAATATGCGCATCATCACTTCCGTTGCGGAACACCTGGGGTGCCCCATTGAAAAAGTGATGATCAACATCGAAAAATACGGCAATACCACCGCAGGCACTCTCCCGCTTTGTCTGTGGGATTATGAGAAAAAGCTGAAAAAAGGCGATAATCTCATACTCACTGCATTCGGTGGCGGATTTACATGGGGCGCCGTGTATATCAAATGGGCTTACGATACAAAATAGTATTTACCCCAACTATTTCCGTTTTTCAAAAGTAACGGCTACCTTTGCGCGCTTTTTAAAGGCCGGGGTAGTCAATACAGTCTGTACAACCCGCCAGGCCGCCCGAAAACCACAGTCAGCCAACAAAATCAGTTACAATTCAACTGATTGATTTTTTAAACAACAAGATACACAAACAAACATGGCTACAACGGCAGATATCCGCAACGGCCTTTGCATCGAACTGAACAATGACATTTATCGTGTCATTGACTTCTCCAAGTTCCAGGTAGGTCGCGGTAGCGGCAAGGTCTGGACAAAACTGAAGAGCAGCACCAGCGGCAAGGTAATTGAACACACTTTTCAGAGCGGTCATACCATCAATGAAGTTCGTGTGGAACGCCGCAAATTCCAGTACCTCTACAAGGAAGATGGTGGCTTTGCACTCATGAATCAGGAAACTTTCGACCAGATCTCCATTGAAGATGAAATGATTGACAATGGTCAGTTTCTGAAAGAAGGTGATCTGGTAGATGTACTCTATCATTCCGCCAACGATTCTATTCTCTCTGTGGAGATTCCGCAGACGGTTGTTTTACAGATTACCTACACAGAGCCCGGTCTCCGCGGCGATACTGCAACCAACACACTCAAGCCGGCAACCGTTGAAACAGGCGCCGAGGTGCGTGTACCGCTTTTCTGCGAACAGGGCGACTTGATCAAGATTGACACCAGCACCGGTGAGTACATGGAGCGTGTCAAAAAATAATTATTTGAGTGTCCAAATCTCATCCCGAATTTTTTCTTCCGGAAAAAATTCGGGATTTTTTATAGGTCAACATTGGACGGTTTGTGTTTTTTTGAAAAAAACAGCTTCCGATTGCACTGAAAGCCGTTCCTTTACACCCCGAACCATATCCACCCTTTTCTTGTTAAACATTCTTTGTTTATGAATCTGGATTTCAACCAAATACAGGAAATTATACGCCTGGTCAGCAAACACAAACTCTCCGAGTTTATCCTGAAGGAGGGCGAGTTCAAATTAGTTGTTCGCAATCAGGGCAACGGCACCGAGAATCAGGTCATCTCACCAGTGGTCTTACAGGCTCCTGCCCAACCGGCTGTTATGGCTGCACCAGCTCCCGCAGCACCAGCTCCCGCAGCGGCACCCAAAGCAGAAGCTGCACCCGCACCCGCACCTGCAGCCGAGAATGCCGGTTACCTGACGATCAAATCGCCAATGGTTGGCACTTTCTACCGCTCATCCACACCCGACAAACCACCTTTCGTCAAGGTGGGCGATCCTGTCAGCAGCGGCCAGACCGTCTGTATCATCGAAGCGATGAAGCTTTTCAACGAGATCGAATCTGACGTCAAAGGCAAAATTGTAAAAGTCCTGGTGGAAGATGCCTCACCGGTTGAATACGATCAGCCGCTTTTCCTGGTAGATCCCTCCTGAACGGAACCGAACCTGTCAAATACAGCCAGTCAGCATGTTTAAAAAAATACTCATAGCTAACCGGGGTGAGATAGCTCTGCGGGTCATTCGTACCTGCAAGGAAATGGGCATCAAAACGGTAGCCATCTATTCTACAGCAGACCGCGACAGCCTCCATGTGCGCTTCGCCGACGAAGCCGTATGTGTGGGCCCGGCCTCTTCATCCGAAAGTTATCTCAATGTGCCACGGATCATGGCGGCAGTTGAAATAACCAACGCAGATGCCATTCACCCGGGCTACGGTTTCCTGTCCGAAAACGCTGCTTTTGCAGAAGTTTGCAGGGAATACGGCATCAAATTCATAGGCCCTACACCCGAGCAGATTCGCTCCATGGGCGACAAGATCACGGCCAAGGAAACCATGATCAAAGCCGGTGTACCTTGTATCCCGGGTACCGAAGGCCTCCTGACCGACGTTAAAGCCGGTATGAAACTGGCCAAAGAAATCGGTTACCCCGTTATCCTTAAAGCTACAGCAGGCGGTGGAGGAAAAGGAATGCGCATCGTCTGGAAAGATGAAGACTTTGAGTCACAGTGGGATACAGCCCGCCGCGAAGCAAAGGCCTCGTTTTCCAACGACGGTATCTACATGGAAAAGTATATCGAGGAACCACGTCACATCGAAGTTCAGGTAGCCGGCGACCAGTTCGGCAAAGCCTGCCACCTCTCCGAGCGCGACTGCTCCATTCAGCGCCGCCACCAGAAACTCGTGGAGGAAAGCCCTTCGCCTTTCATGACGCCCGAATTACGGGAAAAGATGGGCGCCGCCGCGATAAAAGCCTGCAATGCCATCAACTACGAAGGTGTTGGTACGATAGAATTCCTGGTGGACAAACACCGGAACTTCTACTTCATGGAAATGAATACCCGCATCCAGGTAGAACATACAGTAACGGAAGAAGTCATTGACTTTGACCTGATCAAGGAACAGATCAAAATTGCTGCAGGGCATCCAATCTCCGGAAAAAATTATTTCCCGGAGATGCACGCTATCGAATGCCGTATCAATGCCGAGGATCCTTTCAATGACTTCCGACCGAGTCCCGGCAAAATCACCTCGTTCCACTCACCCAAAGGGCACGGTGTGCGCGTTGATACGCACGTTTACGCGGGTTACACTATACCACCCTACTACGATTCCATGATTGCCAAACTGATCGTGCGCGCCCGCACACGCGACGAGGCTATTCTCAAGATGGAAAGGGCACTGGACGAGTTTGTTGTGGAGGGAGTCAAAACAACGGTACCCTTCCATCAGCGACTGATGCGAAACAAGGATTTCCGCGAAGGCAACTTCAACACAGGATTCCTCAATACCTGGGATTTCAAAAACGAAAAACTCTAATTTCTCTGACGATGAAATGGTTTGCCTCTGTACTGTTGATCCTTACCCTGACAGCCGTTGGGGCACAGGATACCTTCTCTATTGTTGCCGTTGATACCATCACCGGCGAAATCGGAAGTGCCGGCGCCAGTTGCCTCGACAATGTGTCGTTCCCCGGCAGCGGCGGCGCCATTATCATCAGCGATATTCTGCCGGGAAGAGGCGCAATTCATACTCAGTCGTTCTGGGTGGCCGGCAATCAGGCCAATGCCCGACTGAAAATGGAACAAGGCCTCTCCCCGTCGGAAGTGCTCACCTGGGTGCGTCAGAATGACGTTGA
>JBDLWO010000179.1:0-5765 GCA_039804245.1 Bacteroidota bacterium | reverse complement strand
GCTTTCCGCCAGTGGCGTTTTTCGCCATCGCCACAATGCCGTTCTGGTTCTCCCGCTGCCGGGGTGTCATGTTGATGTAGGTCAGCACCTGCTGATCGGGCGGTAGCCGGACTTTGCTGTTATCGAGGTCGTACAGCAGTGGCAAATTGATCTTGCGGGGTCTGACTACTCCCGCTTCCTCGCCGGTTTTGTAGAGAATGTGGTTGTAGATCAGTTTCTGAAGGATACGGCGGTTGGTAAAGCTCTTGATGACCTCCTTTTCCACGATTTCTTCCTTGTAATTGGCTGTCCACTCCACGGTGGGCAGCACGAACAGGTCAAAAAAGGCGTCCAGGCTGGCGATGGAATGTCCGCGCAGGGAATCGTAGGCCACTAGCGACAGCATGGAGTAAATCTCCAGCGGGGAGTTGGTGAACGGGGTGGCCGTCAGCAGCATGGTGTTGCGACCAAACTTCCGCTGTATGTAGCTTAGAATCAAAAATGCCTTCTGGCCTGTTTCCGAGGTGGCCGATTGTATGTTGTATCGCTTGTTTCCATCCTCGTCGCTTCTGACCTGACTGAATACGTTTTTACAGCGGTGGGCTTCGTCAATAACAGCATAGTCAAAGCCCAGGGCATCCACATCGGCGATGGAATTGCGAAGTCCCACGCCAATCATTTCCCGGTATTTCTGGTATTCGATCTCCTTGTCGCGCTGCGTTTTCTCGCGGCTCTGTCCGAGGATATTGACCAGTTCAGTGAACAGCTCGTCGGATACGCTGTCGCCGAAGCCCAGTCGCTTGAATCCTTCATAGGTCAAAATCGTGATGGACTTTTCAGGAACGGGTTTGTTAAGGTTCACCTTTGATACCACATCGGTACCGAGGTTGTACCAGTCATTGACCGTGATACCCGTGTGCGAGAGAACACCCGGCACGAACTCGCCGGTTTTCCGGTCGGTAAAGCCGATGATCTCGTTCATCCACTTTTTGTAAGTGGGTTTGGGTACCACAATCAGCGGGCGCTTGCATTTACCCGAGTAAAGATTGTGCGCCAGATTGACAATAGCCGTCATGGTTTTACCCACGCCTACATCAAAGGCGTTGATGCCGCTGCCCATCGCCTCCATGAACGCCACGCCTTCGCGCTGGATGTCGGTGATCTGCAGCAGTCCCGACTTGAAACGGGCCGAGCACTCAAATCCGATGGGCACTTTGGAGTAGGATATATCCGACTGGCCGTTGTAGGTGCGGTTCCAGGCGTAGTCCAGTTTCTGCTGGTCTTCAAAGGTGATAACCTCGTGCAGGAAACGGGAGAACAGCTTTTCTCCCTCGATGCGGGCATTGGCCTTGAGTTCAGCTTTCTCCTCTTTGGACAGCTTGTCGTCGCGCAGCGGCCGGTTGGCGATGTAGTAATCGGCAATGTCAATGGCGGAGCTTTTATCAAACTCTGTGTCGGTGTTGAGGGTAAAGAGCCACTTGACAAACACATTTTGCAGGGAGTAGCGCATTTCCCCGTCAAAGCGGATATTGATCTTCTCGCGGTCTTTTTTGCGCTCTACTTTGCCATTCACCTTGCGCAGTTCCTCGGAGCGTTCCAGGTCCATAAACTCCTCGCGCACCTGCGTGAGCGCGAACAGGTCGGGGTTCTGGGCAAAATCGGAAATAGCTGTGATGACAGGCCGCTCCTTTTCGTCGGGGTTCGTGACGGTGAGTATCTCCGGACGGGCTTTTTCAATCGCCTGACGGTGCTGTTCATAGACTTCCGTGCCGTAGGTCTCCTCGATGTGAGCGCGGTCTTTTTCGAGCTGCAACATACGATCGTACATATTCCCGTAGGTATAAACCGGATACGGGAGCAACTCTCCTTCCATGTAGAACAGTGCGCCGGCCTGTACGAGCCGGATTAGTCTCTCGTCGTACTGTTTCCCCTTTTCTTCCATGTAGTACCGGTTCCAACCCGTCATGGGTACACCCTGACGGCGTTTGTACCACACCCACGCCTGGATTTCATCAAAGGTGATGCCTTTGTTGTAACGCTCCACTACCTGGTCAAAGGTGAGGGTCTTGTTTTCCGTGCGGCCCAGTCCGCGCAAGGGGGCTGAGCGTGCTTCTTCCAGTATTTTCCTGACCGGGGCCGACCGCTGGCGGATTTCGGCGGACAAGCCCGAAGGCAGGGGTGGCAGGCTTCCGATGGATTGTATTCCGTGCAGGTAGCTCATTTGGTTTTTTTGAGTTTTTTACAATTCAAGTAATTGAAGTTCCAGTTCGAGGGCCATTGCTTCCAGTTCCAGCGACGCGGCAGTATCGGGCTTTTGAGCTGGCAAAAACCGCCCGATGGTATCTTCAATGGTCTGCCGGTCGCCCCGAATGGTGACGGGAAACTCGCGGCTGCTGGTGATTTTCTCGGTACCGCACACCTTGTCGGGGTGCATCTGGAACCAGGTATTATAGGTGCAGAGCTCCGTAAAGGACAGCGGTGTGTCGGGGTACTGATTTTGTCGCAGGTACTCCTTAATTGATTCCTGCTCATCCTGATCTGGCGGGAACACTCCGCTTCGTACCAGCACCAGATTCATGTTGTCTTCTGCCGATTTACTCAGCCTGGTTTGAAGTTTCCGGAACACGTCAATCCGGGCGCGGTAGTAAGTGGGTTGTTTCATGGGGCGGGGTTATTCATTATACCATCTCCATTTCCTGTTCCATCATCGGTATGACTGCTTCCGGCACCAGTCCGTCGTGCAGCACCCGGCGAATCACCTGCTCTTCCGCGTCGCAGTAACCCTCGCGGGTGGACAGCATCGCGTACAGGTTGGGTGCGTTGGCGCGGGTAATCCGTTTGAATTGCCGCATGATCTCCTCTCGCAGCGGCTTTTCTATCGGGTCGGGACTGGCGTCACCATCCATTCCACCTACCATTCCTGATTCCTGTCCATATTCCATTTCTGAAAATCTTCCCGATACCATTCCTGACAGCGACGGTTCGGCTCCTTCCGCAAAGGAGTAATACCCGTTAGCGGTAATAATCAGGTGGTCGAGCAGTTGAATATCGAAGTGCCCCAGTGCGGTTTTAATGCGTTTGGTCACCGCACGGTCGGCATCGCTGGGCTTCGTGCTGCCGCTCGGGTGGTTGTGTGCGACGATCACCGCACGCGACAGTACCCGCACGGCTGTGGCCGTCAGCAACTTGATATCCACCGGCGTGGAGGTCTGCGTGCCCCGCGAGTGATGGTAATAGCCGATCACCTTGTTGGCGTTGTTGAGAAAGAGGGCGATAAAATGCTCCTGAATCTCGATACCCTGGAGGATATTCTGCCGGATAAATGAACTCACATCGGCCGTGTTACTGATCTCCCCGAAAAAGTACATGTCCTTTTTATAGGTCAGTTCCACCTCGCGGAGCTGGAAGCGGGCGTTGAGGTTATTGAGCTGTTGCTCGAGATCAGAGTAACCGTCATCGCTGAGAACCAGCCGGGGTTTTTCCTCCGGTATATGATAGGTGAAGTGTTTCATGGTATCAGAGGTTTACTTTTTGCGAAAGACCAGAATATCGGTGGGTACCTGACTGGATTTGAACACTGGGGGCAGCCGGTAGGCGTCCATCAGGTCGGCCAGCGCCTCCATATCGAACTTTTCACCCTGATAACTCCAGCCGTTGCGCATAAAATTGCTGGAAGTCAGGTACACGAGCAGTCCGCCGGGGCGGAGTAGTCGCAGTCCGTAATACATGAAGAACAGCTCAATCTGGTGCATTTTGGGTTTGGGGAAGTAGGCACTGTATCGGTTGCGGTACTTGCCGTAGGGCGGATTGCCAATCACCAGCGAGAAGGGGTATCCTTCCAGCCAGGTAAGGCGGTCAGTGAGTCGGCGGGTGAAGCGGGGCGGCTCCAGGAAGGCCGTCTCAAAGTAGCCTTCGTAGATGCGCGCCCCCGGGTGTATTATCTGTGCAATCCTGCGCGTCACAGGATTGATTTCAAATCCGTAGCACCGCGACTTGTCGGGAGCGGGGTCAAGCAGTCGGCCCGTGCCCAGTCCCGGCTCCAGGATGGTGCCCTTGCCGTCAAATCCATACTGTTTGGCCAGTTCCCACATCAGGTTCACCACGTAGTCGGGGGTGTAGAACTCGTACAGCACCCCTTCGCCACTGGCTCCGCGACTGCCTTGTCCGCCAGCCCCCTCATAGCGGCGTATGTACGCCTTTTCATCGGGCGAATACCCGCCAGAGCGGGCATCCCGTTCGGCGATAAAGGCTTCGATGGCTTTATTGAGTTCGTACTGGTTCATGGGGGTACTTTAAATCACGCCTGCGATTCAATCAGGCCGTTTTTACCGATTACCTTGAGGGCATAGGTGTAGGCTTCCTTGCTTTTTCCTTTGGCGAAGTCGAGCGTTGCTTCCACATTCCCGGCGGGTATTTTGAAGAAATAGCCCTGATTGTAGCGCATGACCACCTTGTCAAGGCGCAGGATTCCATTTTCATAATGCTGGTCAATGAGAATGCCGAGGTACATGGCACCGAGCAGGATATTCAGCTCCGGTTTCTGCAGGTCTGCTTTGGTCATCACATTACCCGTATAGTTATTCTCCCGGATTTTGTGGGAGAGATATTTCTGTTTGAGGGGGCCGTCGAGCCTTGCACCGAGGTGCTTGCGCAGGACAGCCGTTTCCGCTTCCGTCAGTCTGCCTGCTTTCTTTTCCAGGTGAATGACGTCGTTGCCCGTTTGCGGTTTGAGCTGCATAAGCCCCACCGCACCGGCGGAGCTTACAATGGAAGGGTTTCCTGCACTTTCCGTGAAGATAACCGCCACTATAATGCTCCCCGGTACGTTGGTCAGTTGCTCTGCCTGCCGTATCTCCTGATACCAGCGCGAGGCGATCTCGCCGATCTTCGTCCGGTTCTGCGGAACAGCACTGGAAGGGTAAAACAGCCGCTGCGTCATCGGTACAGGTACTTGCAGGTCTGACATGGGGTTACGCTTTAATGAAATTGATTTTTCGGTTTTGTTTTTGTGCGGCGTTGACGGGCTTTTCATCGTCGCTGCCGCTCATCAACAGGGTTGCAATGGCCGCAATAATCGCGGCAGGTAAGAGCAGGTTTTTCATTTGTCCATCAACTGAATGATCTGACTGTATTCCACCACGGCATTCGGATTTTTGAGGGCCACACGCTGCTCCAGTTGTCTGGGAGAAAATATCCAGCGCCTCGGCTTTTCCCGTTTGCCCCGGAATACCACCTGCATGAGCGTATCGCGGCTGGTGATACTGACCCGCTGGGTGTCTGCTTCCGCGATGCCTTTCACCGAGTAATAGCCGTCTTCGTAGTCAAACACCCGCACCCGCACGGTATCGCGGATAATCGTATCCCTGACGAGCGTGGTGATGTGTTTTTCGTTCTCCGTGTAGTGGTTCGTCACCTGCACCGTTCGTTCGGGCTTAATGTCCATGTTCCGGATTTCAGCCATGATTTTCGGGTACAGGTTAGAGAGTTCCTTTAGCCGGAGATTCATGGCGGCCGTTTCGGCGGCAAATCGGCCATCGTCGGTTGGCACCTGAATAACGGTCGGTTCACGGGGCAGGGGGACTTCCTGCGACACCGTCTGAAGGGTCTGCTTCAGGCGGCGGTTTTCCTTTCGCAGATCAGCCGTCCAGGTCCATATCGTAATCATTGGGATGATCGCGACGATGGACAGCAGGATCAGCGTTTTCCTGAGTTTTGCTGTCATAATGAGGGCGTTTGGTTTGTGACCACAAATAGGTCGAGAGAATGGTCATGATTCCGGCAATGGA